>CAMVLN010000011.1 GCA_947168325.1 uncultured Elusimicrobia bacterium
AATTATCAACAAATTCTTTACTTACACCAAACTGTCTAACTATTTTATTAACTACATTTTCTCTTTCTTCTCTTGCTTTTTGTGTATTTGTATCATTTTTTGATATATTTTCAATTAATTTAACTGCTTTGTTAACTGTTTTTCTTGTTATATCTTTATGTGCTAATGTTGATGTTTCTGTTCCCAAGAAAGAACTTGTATCAATATCTCCATCTGGAGTTTCATCAAATAATTCTTGAACAATTTCTGCAGCTTGTGTTTCTCCAAGTCCTAAAACCACAAACAAAGCTATCAGCTGCTCTTTAACTCCCTCTTCCCAAAATGTATTAGCGAAATCATTCGTTAAACCTTTATCTTCAAAGAACCCTTGAGCCATATTCATATATTGCATAAATGTTCCAACAAAAGGAGAATTCAAAAATGCAGGGCCAAGTAGTGGGGCAGCGATTGCTGTTCCAGCACTAAATAGTAACATACTTGGAGATGTTACATTTGAAAAAGCATTTTTTGCACTTTCACTAACACCATATGTATTAAATGCTGAAAGTTTTCCGTTTTTATCATATATTACTTCTTCTGCCGATTGTACTAATTGAAGTCCTGTAAAATTATCAATTCCCTTGATAAACTTAGCCCATCCCGAATTATCTTCAGAAAGTTTCTCTCCTCCAAAAGCATGTCTAATTAAACCTATTAGTGCACCAATATATTGTCTTTCTAAATTAAATTGTAACATTCTGTGAGTCATTTCAAATGTTTTTACTGAAAGATTTTTTAGTCCAGAAACAATATCACTAGCTTTGAAATTTTTATAAGCTCCTACTGCTATCGCAGAAGACATACCATAGCCTAACAATGCCCCTATTGCAGCAGTAAAATAAGGATTTACTTCCTCTTCTTCATCTAACACATACTTATTTAATAATAGCCCTACACCATATCCAATGCAAAATCCTATACCCCCCATAAACACAGATCTCAGTAAAATTCCAGCACTAAATACTAGCCCTCTGTTTGCATCCATTCTAAAGGCACCTGATGTCTTTTTTAACACATCCAGTTTTGATAGTTTTTTAGATGTTTCTGCTGGTTTATTGACTTCATTAGATTCAGAAATCATAGGATTTATAACATTCATTGAAAACATTACATAGAAAGAACTAATTGCTCCCTCAATATCACCATTTTTTATACATTCAACCAGGTTTTTAGCTTGAACAACTGTAATATAAATATCTACAGCCTTAATAACCAAACTAAAAATTTTGCCAATTTTTGCAAGTACCCCTACTTGTTTAAAATTAAGCCATCCTGACTTTATAAGATTTGTAGCAGTAGCCTTACAAGTATTAGCAACACCACTAGCTCCAGCCATAAAACCTATACTAAAACCTACAAAGAAGCCTGCTATTGAGCCTTTTAAAAATGCCCACCCATAGCCCTCTTTTTCACCGGTGAATTTATTAATTAATGTACTAGCAGCACCACCAACACTCGCACCAATCAAAGCATATTTAAGTGCTACTTTTAGACATGTCTTTATAGTTCCGCTTACAAAGCTGTTTACTATATTACTAGCTCCAGAACCAATACCATAAGCTGAAATTAAAGAGAGGACAAAAATAAATGTATTAATAATTGCTTCTTTTAAATATTTAGAGTCACCTGTTTTCGCATACATTTGATAACCTTCAGAAGCATCAAAAGCTGCTTTTGCTCCAAAATAAGTTGTAACTGCTGTCATAATTGCAGCAATTGCAATAAATGCAGCTAATGCCCCACCTCCTGCAGTGAAAGGAGTAGATATTATACCAACAATTGCTATTGCTAATATCAATGAGCCTGCTATTCCAGAAATCGCAGCTGACAAAATTTCTCCATTGGTTACAGACTCTATCTTCTTATCTTTAAGAAGTGAAGCCGACAATTTAAGAAATCCCATAGCAAAAGGACAGTTAACAGCTACTATAGCAAGAAGAATTCCACCAATAGTAAGAAGTGCACTCATAAATCCGTTTCTTTTAATAGATATTTGTGTTGCACTACTATTAAAGTCAATTGAGCCTGCTCGAAAACTTATTTTAACCTTACAATCGCCATCATATTTTCCACCTAACATTTCTTGTCCTTCTCTTGCAACTTCATACACATCTTCTATGTTTGACTTATAATAGAAAGTTTTGTTTGCATCTTCCCAACTTTGATCTTTCTTCATTTCTGCTACAATTTGAATATACTCACTTTTGCCATCTATTTCAAATGTAATCTCATTTGTAACAGTACCAGAACCTTCTTTAAATCCATTGTTTGCAATAGCTCCAGCAAGTTCTCCTAATCCAGTATTTGTAGTTAAATGCACCTTAGAACCATCTTGTATTCCTGTAACTGTTATTTTCTGGTAAGTTATATCACCAGCATCATCTGTAGAACTACTTACATCTCTTCTACCTATATTTTCTGACTCTACTGTTTTACCTTCCTGATTATAAAATGTGATTTCTGTTCCTGCATAAAAATAACCAAAACTATAATTTTCTATAACAGAATTACCAGAAGTAAGTTCATCAAGCCCAAAAGATACAGAAACTTCATGTTTTGAGTCATCATCTGATGCTTTCAATATCAAATCCTCTCCGTCAATGGAAACATCTACACTATATTTCTTCTTTTTAACTTCTTTAGGCACATCACCTTCATCATCAGAATCACCGCTATTTATTATTGTGCTACCTGTAACCTTAAATTCTTCTTGAGTTAATTGTAAATTAGCATCTACATAAAAACCTTGAGAACTATCAAAACTAATACTATTTATGCTAAAACTTCTTTTTCCATCATTACCACTAAAATTTTTATTAAATGTATATTCAGAAAGTTTTTTATTCCCAACAGCTTCATAAGTTAATTCACCATCTTTATAACATAGTTGTAATGTGATTTCTTCACCATCCAAAGATGGAATTGTTATTCTCATTTTTTCTTTATCTTCTTGTGATAAATTAGAATACCATTCTCCTATAACAGATTCTGCATTTGATGAAAAATTCATCTTACCTTTCCAGTCCTGAGCATAGTACTTAATTTCACCATCTTCGGTTTCGTATATAGTATCACCGTTGTCATCTACTTTAATTTTATTGTTTTCATCCAATTGTGCTATTGCTCCATGATAAGTTCCATTAGTAATTACAGTTGCAACACACATACCACTACCCACAAAAGCATTTTCTACAAAACTTCCATGCCCTACCATTACTTTTTCGCCATTATTTTTGTAGTAATAATCAATTCTTGAACAAAAACCTTTTGCATTATGAATAAATCCGGTTTTAGAATCCGGAATTTGTACACCGTTTATAGTATAATATGCCCCTACTTGAACTGATAATGGTTGAGCTTTATTTAGTATACAGCTACCATTAGTTTTATATGTTCTCGTATTTTGATAAACTTGAACGACTTTACCATTTTCTATTTTGGGAACATTTATACTTACATCAACTCTATGTTCAGTACCTTCAGTATAATTTCTTATATCTATTCCGGCTTCATTTAAATATTTCATCTGTGCTTTTGTAAAATTTACTTTACCTTCAGCAAATTGTTTAAAAGTTCCAGATAAACTTTTATCGGTGTCTTCCCATGCAGTTACAAATTCCCAATTTGCATCGAAATCTTTACTAAATGTTAATTTACCATCATTTGTTATTTCTAAATGCTTATCGGTTTCTCTATATGTGAATATCCCCCAAAGACTAACATTTTTATTGGTTGCTGTTGTTGTCTCAGTATGATGTTCAATTACTCCTTCTTCTTCATTCCAGGTTGCATATTTTATAGTTGTAACAGTTGTTGTTGTTTTACGATTGGCAATACCAAGCGAACAGATAGTTAATGCCCAATCTCCAGCATCTCTTGTTGTTTCTGTTTTTGAGGTTACACTATAATAACTTTCTATATCTTTCATATCATCTTCATTAGGAAGCACATATAACAATTTGCTCTCACTTTTTAAGTCTATTTTTCCAGATTTATTTACTAAAACTACCTCACCTTTTTCATTCTTTTCAAACACTGTGCCATCTTTTATACCATACATCACTTCTCGTTCTCTTTCTTCTCCAAGTTCTTGTATATTTCCTTGTTCATCTTTTATTTTAAGCTTACTTTTTTCTTGAGTTATATAATGAGTAGATGCATATTTATCTTCTGTATTTTGTTGTGCAACATATTTTCCATCAACTGTTCTTTTTATATTATATATAGATATACTTTCTCCATTTTCTGTTTTTACAGATGTAAAATAATCACTATATTCTCCCAAATCAGCACCATAAAAACCCTTTTCTTCGCTAAATTTACCACTTTTTCTATAACAAGGGTCATATACTATTTCCCCTTCATCATTTTTTGTATAGCCACAAATAACCACATCCCCATTAATTTTCAGATTTTTAAGCTCTCCCCAATTTGAAGCTGCTGTAAGTTCAGCACTAACCATATACACTACATCTTTACCATTTATATCTTTACCTTTACTTTGAATATTTATTTTTGCTCCTTCAGATAAAGACTTTAAATATCTCCAATCACTCCCAACCCCTTCTACAGAAGCTGTAATATTAGAATCTCCAATCTTACAAGATCTTACATATTGTTGTTTTTGTGTATTATAAGAAATAACTCCTACAATATAGGACTGATCAACATACTTATAACCCTTATAAAAAGCATCAGAATCTTTTATTTTTAATTGTTCTGTTTTTTCCAATACTTCTTTATATTCTTTTACCATATCGTCTTTATCTGATTTTGGTTCTTTTTCATCTTTTTTATAACTATTTGAACTTGAATTTTTATTGGAACTTGATTCTTCTTCGTCTTCTTTATCTTTTTTATCCTCACCGGATTTTGTAGAAAAGTTTGCCAACTCATATCTCACAAATTCTTTGTATCCATCTTTATATACCTTTATATTTTCTAAACCTGTTGGTATACCGTTATTTGTATTATTAGCATTTGAGTAATCTATAGCCCTATATTCTTGATAATTTATTTTAACAATATTTCCCTTATCATCTTTTTCTTCTTTTTCAACAAATTCTCCTTTTTCTACAATTCTGTCTACATTGCTTATTGACATATTTTTTACTTTTATTCCATTTTCAAATTCATAATCTTGTGCTCTTGCATTAGTAGCTACAGAATATACCATAGTAACATCTTCTTTTAATAAACCATTTTCATCTGCCTTATAACTTTGAATTACAAGTTTTGTATTCTGTGAATTTAAGAAATATATATCGTCAGTATATGCTTGGTAAAAAGAATATTTTAATGCTATTGTATGGCTATTAGCATCATAATCAATGTTTTCTGCTATGTATATTTTTCTTCCTTCTTTATCATATAATGTTTCTTGTCCTAGTAAGCCATCTGCTCTAATATGTTCTTCCCATGCAGCTATTCCATATTGGGCAATAAAATCTTTTTCTGCTTTCAATTGTTCTTCTGATAAGTTTTTATCAAAAGTAATTACCTTTTTTTCTCCAGTTTTTGAATCTGTTATAGTAGCACCATTATTGCTTATAGATATATTTTTATCCTTGTCATTCTTATCAGTGATTGTGGTGTTTGCTCCTTTGATTTTTGCCATCTCTTTTCTACTTATTGATAATACCTCTCCTTCTTTCTTTGCTTGCTTTAAACTTTCACTTACAGCCAACACCTTTATTGTTCCATCTTTGGTTTGTGCTTTATAACTTACTCCTATTTTTTCCCCGTATACATCTACTCCTTCTTTACCACTTAATACATTCTTTAAACCTTCTGCACTATACTTTATAGTTTTTCCACCATTAACATTTGAATCTACCACACCATAATTTCCATCATCTAGTTTTGTTACTGTTACATAATGATCGCTATTTACCCATACTATTGCACTTTCTCCACTATTTGTATTTGCTATAAAACTTTCTACATTCGTTGAATAACCTTCTGCTTCTAAACCATACTGTTGCATTATCTGTTGCATTGTTGACATACTTGTCATTAATTGTGTTTCGCCTGAATTTATTAAATCTTCGTTATTTTTAACAAATAATCCTGTACTTATCTCTACCAGCAAAGCTTGTAAACCTAATACTCCTTTACTATGTATATCTAATACTTTTTCCAATGCATCTACTGCACAATTAACTATATCTCCACCATTATCAAAAAAAGTTTTTAGCAATCCTATTATATTCTCTTGTTCTTCTTGAGTTTTCCCTTTTAATGCTTCTTCTAAATTATTTGTAATGTCTTCTTCACTTACTTCTGTATTTTGACTTAATTTTTCTACTACTTCTTTTTTGTTTGTTTCTGTTTCTTCTGTATCATTTATAGAGCTATCTGCTCTTGTAAATATTGATAAAGTTGGATGTAGAGCTATAAATTTATCAGTATCTTGCCCATCTATAGGAATATTTAAAGCTTCTATCGGTAAATCTAGAACAATATCTTTTTTATAACCTTTTTCTTCATTAAATATGATGTTCCCATCAGAAAAGCCTAATATTCTTCTATCATTATCAGTTGTTTTACCTTTTTCTTCTGCCTTATATTCTCCTATAACTGTACCTTTTACTTCTGCTATTTCTTGTGCAGTTTTATCTACTTTTGCTGTTGCTTCTTCTACACTAGTTTTTTCTTTTGTTTTTTGTCTTTCTTGCGATACTATTGCAGTACCTTTCTCTAAAAAATTCTTCCTGTTTACCAATGCTTGATAATATACTATATCTTTTTGCCCTGCATACCCCAACACCTGTTTTTTTTCGGCATTATATACTGCTACAACTTTGTTTCCTTTTGTTTTATCTTTTATTACTCCATTTTGTTCATCTATTTCTATTATGCTATTTACTTCTTTTTCACTCATATTTCCTATCGCATTCATTATACTTACACCTTCACCACTACCACTTTTCATCGCTTCTTGTGCATTTATTAGTCCCGTCTCACTAGTATCTGTTTTACCACTTTTTATTACTTGTTCATTCTTTTCTTTATTATCTTTTGCTCTCTTTTCTGATGCAAATGCTGGTAAATTTACTATGTTTATTACTAAACATACTACTACCAACATGCTTATTACTTTTTGAAATACATTATCGCTATAAGTTTCCTTAAAATATTTTTCTATTTCCAAGACTATTTTCTTTATATTTCCCATTTTGACCTCCTAACATTTGTTCATATTTTTTATTTCTTTTATTATTTTGAGTTTATTATTTTTTACATCATAAAAAATAAAACTAACCCGTACTTATTTCAAGTACAAGTTAGTTTTATCTTTCAATATACTTTTTATATGTTCTTGTATATACTCTTTTCTTTCTCTTATTACCACTATAAACACTATAAAAAACAATACAACCATACCATACATATTCATACAGCATAATTTTACATTACCATACAATCTATACAATCTTTGTTCTACTTTTCCTACGGTTAATGATATTACAAGTCCTTCTTGAATATATCTTACTTTTTCTTTATAATACCTGCTTTCTATTTCTATTCCATTATCGCTACTTGTATTTACTGGGGTTTCTTTTTCTTGTTCCCTTTTTACAGGAACATCTGTCCCAACATCATCCAACATTAATAATTTATATAGCTCTCTAGTTAATTCATTACTCATAGCAATTAAAGTATCCCTACATCCTCTTATAGTTTTAACTATAACATTGTCAAAAACTACTCTTATAATACTCACTATTTGTTCTTTATTTTCTATATTCCTTGGAATAAATACATTCATCATCATACTCACAAAAATAAACATTGCAAGAGCAACTTTTATTACTCTTACTGATAATAACCTTTTAATTGATTGTAACCCAATCAAAATTTTCATTTATCCTCTTGTAAAAAATTTGAATCCAACCTTATTATAATCTATTAACACTAATACTTCTTCCATCTAATATAATTCTACTTTATTGTTGTGTTTTTTTATTAAAATTTTTGTAAAAAATTTGTAAAATCTATAAAATTAAATATTAAATATTTAGCTTTTTCATAACATCGAAAGTTTTATTGTAAAAATCTTCTAAATTTAGATTTTTATCTATTGTACTTTGAGAATATAAAGCAATTGAGCATTCATCTATAATGTCTTCTATCTGTTTTATTAGTTTTGTATCTATAGATTTCTGTTCCAATTCTTTTCTTATTTTATATGCTGTAAGCCCATCTGCAGATTGCCCCAAAACTGAAGCGAAATATTCAAGCAATCCTTTATACATATACTCATAAAATTCTACTGTGCTTTTGGTTTTTTTTGCCTTTTGAAAATATTTTTTCGACTTTTTGTAAGCTTTTTTATTTTTTAATTTTTGTTGGTCACTATTAATATGTTGAATATATTTGATAACTAGTCTTATTAGTATATACAACAACAGTAATGCCCCACAAATTATCCACAATATAGGTTTTGTAATAAACTTATATATTTTTATAAATAAGGAAAAATCTACATTTTGAGAAACATTAGCCACTCTATCATAATCAATATAATCAAAATTCTTTTTTTCTTTTTCTGTATTTGAACTGATTTTAGGACTAGATAAATCTTCTAAAATTTTAACTTTAATATTTTTTTCAGGTAAAGTACCTATCTGTTTTGTTTGCATATTAAAATATTTTTTCGCCAAAACTTTTATTTCACCCTCACCTGCACTTAAAGGCATAATTAAAATTGTAAATTCCTTTCCTACTTCTTTATCTTGTTGTTTTATTATTTTTTCAGAAGTTTCGTACTGTTTTAAATTATCTGAAAGAACTATTTTTGGCTCTTGTATAGTTTTTATATTTCCATCTCCATATATAGAAACAACTAAATCAAACGGTTCGTTTTCTTTTTTAGTTTTTTTGTCAACAGTAGCAGAAATTTTAAAATTCCCTACCATATCTATATTTTGTGGCACTTTTAAAACTTTTACTTTTAGTTCGTCTGTAGTTAATTCTACATTTTTACTTCTTCTAAAAAAACTTGCAAAAAAATCATCATAATTTTTAGAAAAATCTTCTATTGATACCATAATCTTTGCTGGTTCTATTTTTATATATCCTTCCTCTTGAGGATAAAGTTCTGTAGAAACTTCTGTTACAATATATTCTCTTCCATTAATTTCTGTTCTATAATTATTTTGTGTAGTGTTTCCCGCAAAAAAGCCAACAAAATTAGGTGCCTGATATGAAGGATTAGACAAAATATTTACAGATGTATAAAACGAAAAAGTATAAATTATTTTTTCATTTATGTATGCGGTTTTTTTATTTGTTGATGCTTGAACAAAAACAGCTTTTGAAGTATCAAAATTATAAACTTGAGAAGTTTGTTTTTGTTGTGGAATTTGTGTTTGTTGCATAGAAACAGAATTTGTAGGTTGAGCTTTGGATACTGTTATTGTTATAGGATCTGTTTGATACTCTTGACCATCATATCTAATTTTAAAAGACGGTATTACATATTCACCAATTTTTTTAGGGCTTAATGTATAAATATAATTTACAGAATTTGACATTTTACCATTTATTATTGACATACTTTTTGATTGAGATGTTCCATAAATATTAAAATCTTGTAAAGTAGGAACTGAAAAATACGGTAAATTTCCCGAATCGCCCTTTACAGAAACAGTAAGTTGCAAAGTTTCGTTTAATGCCAAAGCCGTTCTATTTACACTTGATGCCATCTCTATTTTATTGGCATATATAAATGCAGAAACTGAACAAATAATTATTGCAATTAAAATAATTTTTTTTATATTTCCTACCATGTTTTTCCACTTGCTCCTATTCTTTGAAAACCTTCACCTTCTTTAGCTTTATTATGACTCTGTTTATCTTGCTTATCAAAATAATCTAACAAATGTTGATTGGAATTTCTTTGATTATTTTTATTTTGTTTATCTTTATCATCTTTATCATCTTTATCCTGTTTGTTTTCTTTGTCTTTATCTTGCTTATCCTTCTTATCATCTTTATTTTGTTTATCTTGATTATCTTTGCTATCCTTATCATAATTTTTTTGTTTATCATCTTTATCTTTATTTTGTTGGCTCTGTTGATGATTTTGTTTATTATCTTTGTTTTTGTTATCTTTATTATTTTTATCATTTTTGTTGTTTTTATTATCTTTATTTTGTGACTGCTGTTCCTGTTGAATAAATTCTATATTATGTTTTGCTTGAATATCTGAACTATTTAACTTTAAAGATGCTTTGTAATAATCAAAAGCCAAATCTTTATTTTGCTTTCTATAAGCGGTATTGCCCATATTATATAATGTTGCACTTTTTAAATTTACATCTTGTGTATTATCTAAAACAATTTTATAAGTATCAATAGCTTTATCATAATCCCCTTTTTTGTAATAAGCATTTGCTAAATTATAATTTATCATAGGATTATTTTTATCTTTATCTTGTGCCTGTTTAAAATATTTGATTGCTTTATCAAAATCATTTTTTTGATATTCTTTATTTTCTTTAATCATCAATTCATTAGCAAAAGACAACATTGAATATAAACTTAAAAGTAATAATGTTGCAAAAAATTTTTTCATAACAAACTATTTTTCCCTTTTTGTTGTAGGAATAAACAAATATAGTAAAAAAAATATAAGAGATACTATTAAGAAATAATAAAATCTATCTTCTAAATTGTTAAATATATTTGCTGTTCCTTCAATTTTATCTAACTTATTTAATCTATTAACTAACCCATTTAATGATGGATTTTGGTTTAGATTATAATAAACTCCACCACTTGATAATGCAATTTGTTCTAATGTAGAAGAATCTAATTTTGTTACAACAGTTTTGCCTTTTTCATCTTTTAAATATTCTTTAAATTGCCCTTTTTCATAAGTTGGAATAGGTTCACCTTTTTGTGTTCCTATACCCACACAGAAAATTTTAGTTTGACTTTCTTTTGCAAAAGATAATGTTTTTTTTAAGTTTCCATCAAAACTTTCTCCATCAGTAATAATAACTACAGCTTTAGCATTTGAAGGAATTTTTTTTAAACTTTCACAAGCTAAATCTATTGCCGAAGCAATATTTGTTCCGTAAAAAGGAACAGTATTTGTATCAAGCAAAGATAAAAACATTTCAAAAGCTTTAATATCTGATGTCAAAGGACATTGCCAATATGCTTGTCCAGCAAAAGCTATAAGCCCTATTCTTTGTCCTTTTAACTTTTCTGATAAATCTTTAAAAACAATTTTAGCTCTAGTAAGTCGATCCGGTTTTAAATCTTGTGCCAACATGCTTCGGGAAACATCTATTGCAACAACTATATCACTAGACGAAGATTTTGCTTCTACCTGTTTAAGTCCCCATTTAGGTCTTGCTAAAGCAATAACAATAAATAAAAGTGCTAAAATAAATGAAATATTTTTTATAAATACTTTTATAAAATCTACATTTAACAAAATAGGCCACAAAGCAGAATTTGTAAAATTATTTATAGTTTTTTTAGATAATTTAAAAGAAACTAGAAACAATATAAATACAACTAAAACCAATACTAACAATAATAAACTATTCAAATTTTCAAACATTGATTATGGCAACCTTTTTAATATTGTAATTTTCAGCAAAAAACCCAAAATTAAAATCCAAAATGCAGGGAATAAAACTTTTTTATATTGTTCGTTATAATTGACTGATTTTGTATATTCTACTGTTGTTTTTTCAAGTTTATCTATACTTGAAAAAGCATTATATAAATCTTTAGATGTTTGTGCTAAAAAATATTCGCCATCTGTTTTCATAGCAATTTCTTTAAGCAAAGCTTCGTCTAAATCGTTACCTTGTGATTGAACCTGTCTTTTTCCCCAAAATAAATCTTCCACTTCGTAATAATCTTTATCGCTACCAATACCAACTGTATAAATTTTTATACCATTATCTTTTGCTAACTGTGCAGCTGTAATAGGACTAATATCCCCTCTATTATTTGCACCATCCGTAAGCAACACAATAATTTTACTTTTACTATCAATTTTTGAAAGTCTATTAACTGCAGTTGCAAGTGCATTCCCTATTGCAGTTCCATCTGTTTTTGTCATTCTAGTATTTACTATATCAACAAAATTGACCAAAGCATCTTTATCTAAAGTTAAAGGACATTGTGTAAAAGCAACTTCACTAAAAACCACTATTCCAATTCTATCACTTACTCTTTTTAAAATAAATTCTTTTGCTCTTTCTTTAGCATTTTGTATTCTTGAAATATTAACTGTAGGATCCACTGCTTCCATGCTTGTAGAAGTATCCATAACAAGCATAATATCTATACCATTTGCTTGAAAATTTTCATATTTTGAAGAACTCTGCGGTCTTGCAAGGGCAATAATTACCAAACTTATCCCTAACAACATCAATATATCTGGAAGTATCAAAAATTTTGTTCTTATTCCAGTTTCCTTACCAAAAAAAGATAAAGTTGAAAATTTTAAAAAACTCTTTCTATAATATTTTTCTTTTACAAAAAAAAATATCAAAATTATAGGTATTAATAATAACAAATATGTATATAAAAATCTCATAACTCTTCTATAAATTTCTTTGCTATATTAAAATCTTTTTCAATTTCTTCTTCAGTTGGTATAAGTTTTGCAAATTTAACAAAATCACAATTTAATAAATAATTTTTTAATTCTCTATTATGTTCTGGTACAATCTTATTTTTTAACATCAAATAAAGCTCAGTAGTAGTTTTTTCCATTCCGTCAATAGAATAAGTTCTTGAAACATAAAATCTTATAATATCTGACAACTTATCGTAATATTCTTTAATGTGCCCTTTTTTAACTAAATCAAGAGTTATTAAATCGCTAAGCTGTTTCCAAGCATATTCTTTAGGAGGTATAGCTTGTATAATTTCTTCCTGTGTTGGTTTTCTAGTTTTTCTCTTAATACATTTATATAATAAGTAAACCACACCTGCTACAAATATAATTACTAAAATAAAAAACAAATACCATAGTAATCCATGATTAAACTTTGATATTCCTTTTATATCTAAAATGTCTTGAGATGTTTTTTGTGGATTTAAAACACTTTTTATTTCTACAGGTAAAGCTTTAGTTTTTATAACTTTTTGTTGATTTTCATATTCATATTGAAGTTCTACAGATAACAATTCTACTTTTCCGGACTTATATGCCGATAAAATAAAATTTAAAGAACTATCTTGAGCTGGCTGAACATCCAACAACTCAAAATCACCAAAATTCAATCCTTTTAATTTTGATTTATCTAAAGAATCTATAGTTAATCCACTTGCTTTTATACTAAGACAAACTTTATCACCAACTGTAATATTGTCTTGTGGTGATAAAGCTTGTTCAAAAGCATATACATCAACTATCAATAATAACAAAAAAACTATTGATGTTATTTTACTACAAAAAAACATATTTTGTTTTTACTTCTTTATATCTAAACTATTTATTTATCTTCTAAAACCTCTTCTTCTATTCGTATTCGTACCTCTGTTTTTTTGAACTTTCTTTTCCTCTCTTACCTCTTCTTCCTCAAACTTTGATTTTGCTTTATCAAAATTTTTTTCATCTTCAGACATCATATCTAGCTTTTTTTCTACTAGCTCTTTTTCTAAACTTCCTGCTTTAATTTTAGATTTTGTTTCTTTTTCAGCTGAAACTGAGGCGGCGGTTAATGCATTTAACTCTTTCAATTTCGTTTTTGCTCCTTCATGACCTTGTTTCGCTGCTAAAACAAGCCACTTCTTTGCTTCTCCATTATTTTGTTTTACACCTTCACCTTTAGAATACATATATCCAACCATGTACTGTGCATCTAAATCTTTTGTTAGATCTGCATATTTTTTATAATATTCAAAAGCTTTTTTATCATCTTTGCTTCTACCTAACCCTTTGTAATACATGTCCCCTAACATATAAACAGCATCTTTGTTTCCACCATCTGCTGCTTCTTTAAAATATCTAAATGCAACCTCAAAATCTGTTTCCCCAGCATCACCATTGCTATACATATATCCCAAAGCATATTTTGCATCTATATTTCCTTGTTTCGCTGCTTCTTTATAAAATTTCAATGCTGCTTTATAATTCCCTCTGTTATAGTAATCGTTACCAACCTCATATTGTGCTTTGTCATAACCCGAATCAGAGGATTCTTTATATAGATTGATAGCTTTTTTATAATCTTTAACAATAAAATCACCTTCTTCATACATTTTTGCTAAACAATATTGCGCTTTTTTATCTTTTTTTATAGAAGCTTTCTGATACCATTCATATGCTACTTCTTTATCTTGTTTTACAAATGTTCCATTATAGTACAAATCCCCCATATAACACTGTGCTTCTGGATAACCATCTTCTGCAGCTTGTTTATAATATTTCAAAGCTTGTTCTAGATCTTTTCCATTAGACTTCGCACTCTTTTCATATATCTTCCCTAAATAAAACTTTGCTTTATTTGATCCTTGCTCTGCTGCTTTTTCATACCAAGACATAGCATTTTTATCACTTTGTTTTATACCATTACCGTTAGCATAAAGATTACCTACTTCAATCTGTGCATCAACATACTTTTGTGAAGCAGATTTTTTAAACCATTTGTATGCTTCAGCATAATTCTTTTCTCTAAGATAATCCATCCCTATTTCATACTGTGCCATAGGATCTTTTTCTTTTTCATTAACGGCTGATATCACTTGCCCTACTCCAAATAACAATAAAACCAAAACCAAGCTAACTACATTTCTCATTTCTACTATTCCCCCTAAATATTATTAATGTCTAGACATTCTTTCCTGTCTTGACTTAAAGAAATTTATTAATTCTAATATATAAGATCTGTCTGTATATATATTCATTACATCTGTTTTTGAATCTCTAAAAACTTCATACAAATGATTCTGATACCTATTTAAATTTTTGTAATACTCTCTTTCAACATTTTTAGAAGAAAAATCTACATTTATCAACAAACCTGTTTCAGCATCTTGTATTGTAAATATCCCTTTTTTAGGGATTTCCTGTTCTTTTTGATCTAAAATTTTTATACAAACAAAATCATGCTTTTTTGCCGTAACTTTCAACATACTATCAAAATTAACATCATAAAAATCAGAAATCAAAAAAACCAAAACTTTTTTTTTGCACAACTTATTTAAATACTTTAAAGCATTCTCTATATTCGTTCTTTTATTCTGTGGTTTATAACTTAATATCGTATCTATCAGTCTAAGAATATGCTTCTTGTTTTTTTTCGGCTCAATATAATGCTCTATAATATCAGTGAATGCAAGTAAACCTGCTTTATCACCATTTTTAAGTGCAGAAAAAGCAAGAACAGCAGTAAGCTCTGCAATTAAATCTTTTTTAGTAATATTTTTACTTCCAAATTGACCAGAAGCACTTAAATCAACAACAAACATTACTGTCTGCTCTCTTTCTTCATCATACTTTTTTATATAAGGCTTATCTCTCCTAGCAGTAACATTCCACGATATTCTTCTAATATCATCACCAGGAACATATTCTCTTACTTCACTAAATTCTAATCCCTGTCCTTTAAAAATACTGTGATACTTACCGGAAAAGACATCATCAACAAGTTTTTTTGATTTAAGCTCTATATTTTTTACCTTTGATAAAATTTCACTACTAATCATCTAAAAAGATAACCTCAACTATTTTTAGTATTAACATTCCGAAGATTTCTCGTTTAAAACTAATATATAAAGTATAATCTTATCTTACAAAAATTCTATCTCAATTTAGATTTTTTATTGTTTATAAATAATAAAAAAATCAAAAAAACAACGATCTAGTTTCATCTTTCTTGATTTACAATATCACTCCCTCATAACTTTTCAATTTCAATACTTTTTATGGAACCTCAACACCATCAAAAATCTGTTTTATTATATCGTCACTTGTAAGTTCTTGTGCATCTGCATCATAAGTAGTCAAAACTCTATGCCTCAAAACATCCAAACCAATATCTTTGATATCTTCTGGAGTAACAAAACCTCTACCTTTTAAAAAAGCAAGGGCTTTACCTGCTCTACTCAGATTAATTGTTGCCCTAGGTGATGCACCAAAAGCTATAAAATTTTTTAAATGTTCAAGGCCAAACTTTTCAGGTTTTCTTGTTGCAACAACTACATCAACTATATAATTTTTTACCTTGTCGTCAACATAAATTTCATCAACCGCTTTTTTTGCTTCTTCTAAATCTTTTAGTGTAACAACCGATTTTACTTCTATTTTTTTTCTTGTAGAATATCTTTCTAATATAGTTCTTTCTTCCTGTTCTGTAGGATAATCTAATTTTAGCTTAAGCATAAATCTATCAACTTGTGCCTCTGCCAAAGGATACGTTCCTTCTTGTTCTATGGGATTTTGTGTAGCTAAAACTAAAAAAGGATCTGGTAGCGGATATGTGACATCACCAATCGTAACTTGTCTTTCCTGCATAGCTTCTAAAAAAGCACTCTGAACTTTTGCTGGAGCCCTATTTATTTCGTCTGCCAGTATAAAATTTGAAAAAACCGGTCCTTTTTTTACATTGAAATCACATTGCTTTGAATCGTATATTAAAGTTCCTGTTAAATCAGAAGGCAACAAATCAGGGGTAAACTGTATTCTTTTAAAGTCTCCCGATACTGCTTTTGCCATAGAATTAACCGCCAAAGTCTTTGCCAAACCAGGAACACCCTCTAACAAAACATGCCCATCAGACAAAAGCCCAACCAACATTCTTTCAAGAACATAACTTTGACCAACTATAACTTTTGAAACTTCACTTAATAATCCGACTATAGACGAGGACTGTTGTTTTACTTTTTCATTTAAACTCTTAATGTCTATACTTCCTGCCACTTTTTACTCCTCAATAAAATCTATTTATTGCACTAACTTAAGAACTTTTGCTACCATAAATCAACAACTACTCTAAACTTTATATCAACATTGATGCATAAATATCTAGTTTTAAAATGTCTTTATACTGCATTGATACAACCTACAACCATTAATTTACACTGTATCCCTATTCAAACAGTCACACACAACATAAGTATTCACAAAAAAGAATGACAGTATCTTCCTTATTTTAAAAATTATCATTCCTCCCAACTAACAAAACACCCTTTTTTTTATGATATACCGTGTTATTCTATATTATTTTTTTTAAATATTCAAGTTATTGTAGAGGTTCAATACATATTGGACTTTTAGGAAGAA
Organism: uncultured Elusimicrobia bacterium; assembly: GCA_947168325.1. GTDB lineage: Bacteria > Elusimicrobiota > Endomicrobiia > Endomicrobiales > Endomicrobiaceae > Ruminimicrobiellum. The sequence continues at coordinate 17,306 of CAMVLN010000011.1, forward strand.
CAATAGGGTAGCATATTTTTATTTAAAAAATCCATAGGAGTAATGTAATTTAAACCCTTATGAACTTTTTTTGTATTATACCAAAGTATATAATCTTTTAATTTTTCATTGATCTGTTTGATATTATCTACATCTTCCAAATGATTAAAAAACTGTTCTTGAGCCGTTCTATTAAATCTTTCAATATAAGCATTACTTTTGGGACTATGCGGATAATTATAATAATGGATTATATTTTTACATCTAATATATTCATCAAATTTCTTTTCAAATTCTAATCCGTTATCGGTTTGTATCGCTTTTATTTTATACGGACTCTCTTTTATTACTTCTTTTAAAAATTCTGTAGATATTTGACTGTTTAATTTTGAAAATACCTTTGCATATGCTATTCTGCTTGCTCTATCTATTGCCGTTAATGCATACATCTTTCTTCCTGAAAATTTACAATGTATTGCATCAAATTGCATCACTTCACCTATTTGCTTTATTTCTTTCTTTTTTAACCTTTGTTTATTCTTCTTTTTCCTTTGTTTTACTTCTATTAGCTTTCCTGTTCTTACTTCTACTCTCAAATGCTTCCTATAGTCTATTTTTCCCTCTTTTTTTAATTTTTTTATTATTCGTCCTATTGTACTTTCACTTACATTTTTTATCCCTATTTCTTGGCAATATTGCTTTAATTCAGGTTCTATTGTTTTTTTACATACTCCGGGATGGTCTGTCCTGTATTGTCTTATATATTCTATTATCCTTTTGTCTGTTTCCTGTTTTCTTACATGTATCGGTGCTCTTGATTTATTTCTTAAACCTCTTGAACCTTCTTCTTTATATTGTTTCTTCCATAAATATATCGTTGAGTGTCCTATCCCAAATTTTTTCACTACTTTTGCTATCCCTATTTCTTTCACCAAATCCAATATAAATAATTTCTTTGCTTCCTCCTCTGTCTCTTGTAATACTTCTTCTGCTATCTTTAATACTTTCTTACTTCCTTTTCCATACCACCTACTTCCTATCTGCATTGGACTATCCCCTTTGCGACCGCTGTTAAGCATCAGCAACAACTATTTATTCTTCTTACCTTTTAGTTTTTCTTTTAACCTCTTTCTTTTTAGTTTCCTTTTTTCCTTTTAATAAATAGTTGTTGCTGATGCTTAACCTATTGTATCCTTTTAACTACCTTTAGTCCAATATGTTTCTGAACTTTTACAGTTATTGTATTGGTTAGATACATATGCGACATTGTATAATTAAAAAGAATATGTTGTAAAGGTGATTTTAGGTTTAAAGAAAAATTAGGCCTTTTTGAATTATAATAAACTAACCAATCAATTAAAAATTTGTCAAAAACATTTTTTTCCTTAATTAAAATATCTTTAACATTTAAAAATTCTTCTTTTAAAGTTCTATTAAATCTTTCAATATAAGCATTAATTTTAGGACATCTTGGATAAGAAAAAACTTGTTTTATGCATCTTGTTTTAATCTTTGTTGAAAAAGTCCTAAATTTTCATGTCTGTACTGGTTAAAAATTTATGCAACATTTTGTTATTTTCAACAATGGATTATAAATGAGCTTTTAAATTCAAAAAGAAGTGAAAAGTGAGGACTTATTGTATTATAATAAACCAATTAATCAGTTATACAAAAACCAAAATGTTCCTTTTTTTATTCTTTTCTTTAATTAAAATAAGCTTCTTTTCTTAAAGTTATATTAAATTTTTTAAAATAAGCATTGATTCAAATAATAAGAAAAATTTGTCTTTCATAAAATTAGACAAATCTTTTATAAATTTTTCTTTAGCTTCTTGATATTTTTTGAAATAATATAAAAAACTCTTTCATATAATTATAATTCTCTATTTATCTCTTCTATAGTTTTTTCTTTAGTTTTGTTTAGTTGCATTGTTTTTGCTATATTATATTAGAATATTTTTTATTCTATTAGTTGTTACTGCATATATTTTTTGAAGTTTATTATAAAAATTATTTTTTCAGCATGATGGGTCAACATAAGGTTTTAATGACTTATATTTAATATTTTTTATATATTTATCCTATATCCTACAATTTTAATATATTATTCCATTTGCTTTTCTTGAGAATTTTGTTCATTATCTTCTGATAAAGTTTGTATTTTTTGATTATTATGCTCGTTATCTCCTGCTGAAAGTTGTTCTTGTTGATGAGAAGGATGGCAGCATCATTCAGGATGATAACAATATAAACACAGACAGCAGTAAACTGGATGATCAGAT
>CAMVLN010000012.1 GCA_947168325.1 uncultured Elusimicrobia bacterium
TCTTTTTCATTATAAATGCTATCAGTTGTTGTATTTACTCTATAATCATATCTAGTTTTTTGATTTTTATTTGATAAATCATATTTGCACACTGTTTATTTTATAATAAATTAAACTGAAGTGTAAAGAAAATATAAAACTATTTAATACAAAAGTTTATATAGACAAAAAAGATACTATTGAAAAAATAGTATCTTTTTTGTCTAGCCTTATTTTATATTTTTATAACACCGTAATTGCTGATATATTAATTATTCAATCTTCTATTTATGTACACATATATTCGCTATATTCTTTTAGTTGTTAAAAAAACTATAAACTATATTTTATTCCTATATTTCCTTCAAATCCATTTTTATCTCCACCTCTGCCTACTACTTGCACAAAGCAACTCCAAAGACTATCTTTAAAACTCTTGTTTACTCCTAACCCATATTCTGCATATCCTGATATTTGCATATCGTCAAATGCTATATTGTTTGCTACTAACTTAGTTTTGTCTCCTGCATTTAATACATATCCTACTAATGCATACGGTGTCCAGCCGTTTGTTAAATCTAACTTTGCTTTTATTTGTGGCTCAATCAATATATTAGTTGTACTTTGGCTATTTATCTTTGCTCCTGTTCCTTGCTTCGTTGTATATTCTGGTGTATTTATATTACCATACATCAATGTTAAGTTTGGCTCTATTATCCATTTTTCTCCTAAATATATATCATATCCCGCTTTGGCTCCCAATGCATACATATTCATATCAAACTTATCTGTCCCATTATTATTTTCGCTTTCTGCTTTATTAAAATTCATATTTGCTGTTAAGCCTAAATAATAGTCATCTTTTATTATCATCCCTGTTGCTCCTACTACATATCCCGTTTGATTTACTTTTATATTCTCATATTTTTGGGTACTTCCTGCATATCCTATATAGAAAGATAACAAACTGTTTTCTCCTATTGATAAATCTAGCCCTGCTAGTGTTCCTATTGCACTATTATCTACACTTAAATTATTTATTTTTATTGTATCTTGCATTGCATATGGTCTTATCCATAACCCTTTTTCTATTTTGTTTGGCTCTTTATATAACAAATTTGTTGTTGAAGCATATAAATTAGATTTTTTAATATTTTTATGTTTAGAAGATTCATAATAATTTATATATCTATCTTGAATTGCACTATCTATGCTTGTAAATACTTGATTTAATACCGCTGTTTGGGTGATAGCCCCACCTACTGCAGTCGCTACTTGGCTTTGTGTTCTTATCTGATCATCTCCAGCTTTAATAAAAGTAAGATATCCATCGTTATAGTTAATATCATATTTATATAAACCTGAACTTGCTGTTTTTATTGTTGTTATTTTATCTTTTAATACTGTTGAATTTGTAAACAATATTTCCGTTCTATCTTCTGTTGCATCTGCTAATATATTTATTGCTTTTACATTTATTTTCCCTTGTATATCGCTATCTTCGTTCGCTGTTATTGTATCCATCTGTTTATTTTCTAAATCTGCATCTACAAATAAATTTAAGTTATTACCTACTCTTAAAGTATTAAAATTATGTTCCTTTAAAACTGAATTTGCCATATCTATTGTTGCAACTGTTATTAAATAATTATCTACATCCATATCACTATTTTGTGTTAATGTTAATATTGCATTATTTTCTATACTCACATTATTTTGTTTTATTTTATTATTATTTACAAAATTTCCTATTATTGTCATGCTAGATGTATTTGTTGTTGTCTCATCAGTTATAGTTCCATTATTTGTTCCACCATTTACTATTAATGTTCCATTATTTTTTAACACAGAATCTCTATATACATATATTGAATTCTGTATAGTGCCACTACTTGTTATATTTCCACTTACCGTCGTTGTCCCTGTTCCGTTAATTCCATTTTCCAAATAACAATTTCCAAATAACCATAAATCACCATTATTTATTATATCTTGACTGTCATTATCTTCAAAATTTGTTTCACTGATATATAAATTTCCTTCGTTTTTTATTGCTCCATAAGTTCTATTAAATCCTCTCCAACTATTAACATTTTCTATATTCAATATTTTGCCGTCCGCTACATATATTCCATCTACACTATTGTTCCCTTCAATATTTTTGCCATTTCCAAATATTGTTAATTGTGTTCCCCCTAATTCTCCCAAATCTTCAATTACAGTCTCATTTCCTGCCAATGAATATGAACGATATCCCGGAACAACATCATTTACTACTTCTTTAAATGTTCTTGTTGTTCCTGTTTGTTCGTAATTTAATACACCTAATGTATCACTACTATTTGTAAATGTATATTCATATCCTCCATAATTTGCTGTAGTTAAAATATTTAATGTTGGAGCTACTTCATCGTTAAATAATGTTAACTGTCCACTTGTTCCATTTACTCCCAAAATATTTATTGCTGTTAAATTCAATTCTCCTGTTGCATCATTTGTTATTGTAAAAATATCACTTGTATTATTACTTAAATCTACATCAAATTTTAAGTTTGTATTTTCTGTTGATGTTAAATTAGTTACTTTTATGTCGTCTATTACACCATTTTGTATATTTAATGTTCCACCACTTAATGTTATACTTCCACTAAAAAATTTGTTTTTATTAATATTTGAATCTTCTTCTACATTTGGTTTCAGCTCTATTTCTCCATTATATAAGTTTACTGCACCTTTAAAACCTGACATATCTTCATTTAATACTATCTTTCCTATTGCATTTAATGTTGTTGTTGATTGGTTGATATTTAAAACACTATTACTATTTTCAGATGTTATTCTATCATTAAATATTATTTCAGCATTATCACTTGCATATAAATTTATTGTTCCCCCATAATCATATATTGCATTTGATATTCCGTTTGCAGTCCCAAAAAAAGCTTTGTTTCCTGTAAAAACCATATTACCACTAGAAACTAAATTGAGTATGCTATTACCACCATTATAAATTGCTCCGCCAGCACCAAGATGACGTCCACTAAAATCATCTATCATTTCTGCTTTGTTATTACTAAAAAGGATATCTTCTCCAATTATTGTCATTGTTGAGTTATCGTTATTATAAACTGCTCCCCCATATTCGCCTGCTGTGTTGTAACTAAATTCTATTTTTTCCCCTGTTATTATTACTGTTGAATATTTATAATTATAGATTGCTCCACCGCTACCATAATTAGCAGTGTTTTTATTAAATTCTATATTTTCTCCAATTATTGTTGTTGTAGCATTATTAAAATTATTGATAGCCCCACCAACACCACTTGTAGCACTATTGGAATAAAATACTATACTATTTTCATGACTATTTCCATGCATTGTCATAGAAGATTTGTCATTATAAATTGCTCCTCCACTACTTGCACTGTTAGAACTAAAAATTATATTTTGTCCACTTATTGTCATTGTGGAACTACCCATATTACAAATACCCCCTCCTATAGAACTTGCTCTGTTGAAAATGAAATTTATCACTCCTTCAGAATTTATTTCCATTAAGGATAAATTATTATAAATTGCTCCACCATAGCCATATGCTACATTGGAACTAAATGTTATATTATTTCCAAAAATTGTCATTGAAGAAGCTTTATTATTAAGAATTGCTGCCCCATTACCATTGACTGTGTTAGAGCTAAATTCTACTTTTTCTCCACTTATTTTTATTTTGGAGTTTTCTTCATTATAAATAGCTCCGCCAAATTCTGCAGTATTGGAATTAAATACTATCTTTCCTCCTTCTATTGTTATATTGGATTTTTCATGGTTGTAAAGCACTCCCCCTTTATTGCCTGCTGTATTAAAGCTAAATTCTATTTTTTCACCAGTTATTTCCATACTACTAGACTCATCATTAAAAATTGCTCCACCTTCGCTTGTTGCTGTATTTGCTGTATTATAATTAAATATCACTTCTTTTCCATTTATTGTCATTTGATAACTGTCATAGTTACAAATAGCTCCTCCTTTACCGGCTGTTGTATTAGATTTAAATTCTATCTTTTTAGAACCTGTTATTGTAGTCGTAGAATTAGCAGTGTTATAAATTGCTCCACCACCAGAAGTTGCATCATTGTAGTAAAATATTATAACATCACCAAATATTGTCGCTTTAGAGTTTTGTGCATTACAAATTGCTCCACCAACCTTTGCTATATTAGTTTTAAACTCTATATTTTCACCCGTTATTCCAATTTCACATAAATTTGTAATTGCTCCGCCAAACTGGCCGGCACTATTAGAACTAAATATTACTCCATCTGTTATGTTTATTATACCACTGTTGTATATCGCACCTCCACCATAACCATTTGTTTCATTATTTATAAATGTTGCTGAAGAAATTGTTAGCTTCCCATCAGTATCAACATAAAAAACTCCACCATTTTCTGTTTCATTATGATTTTGAAAAGTTTGATTTACAGTTGTAGATGTTCCACTAATTTCATAATGCTCTGCTAACACAACATCTTGTAATAATAGCTGAATACAAAAAACAGAAAATAAAAACACAAAAATTTTTCTCATGACATCTCCTTTTGTTTTATAATTTTTTGATACTTTAGTTTTAACAAATTATCTAGCTTTTGGTTCCTACATTTGTTATACTTAAACATTTTTTAAAAATAAGTATATGGATATTCGTAATTTCCTATAATTGATAGCACTTTTCGTTATATCAAAAAATTTATATATTTTAAAGCCTACTTCATGTTATTTTACCACTACATTTATAATTTTATTTTTAACATAAATAAATTTTACTATATTTTTATCTTTAGGTACTATATTTAATTTTTCTAATAAAATATTTTTTACAGTTTGTTCATCTAAAGATATATCAATATTTATTTTTCCTTTCAATTTTCCATTAACTTGAATTGGAATTTCTATTGTATCTTGTTTAATATATTTTTCATCATAACTTGGCCATTTTGCTATTGATACACAGTCATTATGCCCTAAATTATTCCAAATTTCTTCACATAAATGGGGTGTAAATGGAGATAATAATAATACTATAGTTTCATAAACTTGTTTTGATAAACCATCATCATTTGAGTGATGCTTGTATAGATACATTGTATTCACAAGTTCCATTACAGATGATATTGCCGTATTAAACTGATGTTTTTGTGAAATATCTTCAGTAACTTTTTTTATACAAATATGCATTGCTCTTAACAAATCTTGTTTTGCTTTGTCAGTTGCAACGATAACTGCTTTTGTTTGAATTAATTCTTGTAATCTCCAAACTCTGTTGATAAACCTCCAACATCCTTCAACCCCATCAGCCGACCAATCAAGTTGTTTTTCCGGAGGTGCTGCAAAAAGTATAAAAAGTCTTGCAGTATCTGCACCATATTTAGAAACTATTTCGTCAGGACTAACAATATTCCCTTTAGATTTAGACATTGCACTTCCACCAAGTGTAACCATCCCTTGAGTTAAAAGATTCATAAACGGTTCATCACTTTTTACAAGTCCCATATCTCTTAAAACTTTATGCCAAAATCTTGAATATATCAAATGCATACAAGCATGTTCTATACCACCTACATATTGGTCAACCGGCATCCAATAATTAGCTTCTTCTTTATTAAAACACTCTTTATCATTATGAGCATCAGTATACCTTAAAAAATACCAAGAAGAATCTACAAATGTATCCATAGTATCTGTTTCTCTTCTTGCATGCCCACCACATTTAGGACAAGTGGTATTTACAAAATTGTCATCTGACTCTAATGGCGATTTACCATCATTTGTAAATTTTACATTTGTAGGAAGAACTACCGGTAAATCTTTCTCATCAACTGGAACAATTCCACATTTATCACAATGAACCATAGGTATAGGAGTTCCCCAACATCTTTGCCTAGATATCAACCATTCTCTTAATTTGTAATTTGTTGTTTGTTTCCCCCAACCTTGTTGCTCTACCCATAAAGGCATTTTTACTCTTGCATCTTGTGAAGATATTCCATTAAACTGTTGTGAATTTATCATCACACCTTCACCCTCATAGGCTTTTTTTGTTATATCTCCACCTTCAATTACAGGTGTAATATCCACTTTATATTTTTTAGCAAAATCCCAGTCTCTCTGGTCGTGAGCAGGAACAGCCATAATTGCACCTGTTCCATATCCCATTAAAACATAATCTGCTACAAATATTGGAACTTTCTTTTTGTTTGCAGGGTTAACTGCACAAATTCCATCCAATTTAACACCTGTTTTTTCTTTTGAAGAAGATCTTTCTATATTTGATTTAAGCGAACTTGCTTGAATATATTTTTCTACTTCAGTCCAATTTTTAATTTGATTTTTAAATTCTTTTAACATTGGATGTTCGGGTGAAACAACCATAAATGTTACACCAAATATTGTATCTGGTCTTGTAGTAAATATTTCTAACTTTTTATCTGATACATCTATATCAAATTTCATTTGTGCACCATGAGATTTTCCTATCCAGTTTTTTTGCATAGATAAAACTTGTTCAGGCCATCCAGACAATAATTTATGCCCCTCTAACAATTCGTCCGCATATTGAGTAATTTTTATAAACCATTGTTCTAACTCTTTTTGTTCAACATTGCTATCACATCTCCAACATTTACCTTCTTTTACCTGCTCGTTTGCTAAAACAGTTTTACAAGATGGGCACCAATTAACACTAGATTTTTTCCTAAATACTAAACCTTTTTTATACATTTGTAAGAATATCCATTGATTCCATCTATAATACTCGCTATCGCATGTTGCAACTTCTCTATCCCAATCATAAGAAAGCCCCAACATTTTTAATTGCTCTTGCATTCTTTTAATATTTTGTTTAGTCCATTTTTGTGGTGCAATATTATGTTTTATTGCAGCATTTTCTGCAGGAAGGCCAAAGGCATCCCATCCCATAGGATGAATAACATTTTTACCTAGCATTCTGTGAAATCTTGCAAAAACATCTCCTATACTATAATTTCTCACATGTCCCATATGCAAATTTCCTGAAGGATATGGAAGCATCACTAAAATATAATATTTTTCTTTTGACAAATCTTTTGTAGCTTGAAAAATTTTTTTATCTTCCCAAAATTTTTGCCATTTTTTTTCAATTTCAATAACATTATACTCTTGCATTTTTCTGCCCTCTATACTTTATTAAAATTTCTTCTTTTAACTTTAAAAACATGTTGTTTCCAGAATCTATTTTTAAAGCTTTATTTATTTCATACAAAGCTTCTTTATATTTTTTTATTTTACATTTAGCTATTGCTATATCACCATATATCCAAGCTTCATTTCTATCTTTTATTTTATCATAATATTTTAAAGCTTGTTTGTATTCTTGTTTATCAAAATATTGCTTTGCTAATTTTTGATAATCTTTTGCTTTTATTTTTTTATTATTAATAAATTTTCTCCACAATGCAAACAAATTGTTAAATAAACCAAACTGCTCAGTAGATAAAAATATAGTTTCTATAAAAGGTTTATATGTAATGTATACTCTAAATTTGAATGTTATAAAATACCACCAATTTTTTAAATTAAACCAATAATTTATTTTATCTTTTTCTTCTTTATTAATAATCAACCTTTGATATAATTCTGTGTTTTTAGGTGGTCCCATAAAAAACCAACCTATTGCATCAGGTTTAAAAAATCTTAACCATTTTACAGTTTCAAAATAACTTTTTGTTGTTTCATAAGGATAACATAACATAGCATATATTGTTGTATGTATTTTTGCTTTTTTCATCTCGTTACAAAATTTTAAAATATCTTTATTATCATAATTTGGTCTGTTTATTTTTTTTCTTATTTCTTTTGAAGCAGACTCAAAACCAAACATTACCCACTTAATATTTGCTTCTTTTATTGCAGTAAAAACTTCTTTACTTTTAACTAAATTTTTCGTTACATTGAGTATTATTGTATAGTTAATTTTATCTTTTAAAGTATCATTATATTTTTTTAATTCTTGGCATAATCTTATAAAATGCTCTAATTTTGAAGCAGCATTCTCTGAATATAACATTATGGAGCTTGTTTGAGGATAATCTTTTTTTAAACCTTTTATTTCATTAATAATATCTATAGGATTTCTATGTCTTAAATATGTACCTTGTGATGCATTAGCTAGCTTATGATTAGCACAATAAACACATTTATTTTGGCACCCTCTTTCTGTAAGAACTTTGTGTTGGCTTCTATCATAAGTCCACTTATCCCAAATATGTCTATCAGGATATGGTAGTTTGTCTATATCTTCAATAAATAAACTTTTATCACACTTTATAATTTGTCCATTTTCTCTAATATACAAATTATCTATTTTTTTATTTAAAGTATTTGCCTGATAATTTTTTACATATTCAACTATAGCTTTTTCGCCTTCACCTATACACAAAGCATCTATCTTTTCATTTTTAAAAATATTTTCTGGTGCTAATGTAACAAAAGTTCCTCCAACTATTATCTTTGCTTTTGGTAAATACTCTTTTAACTTATTTAAAATTTGCTTGGCATAAATCCAACAGCTATAGGATGTAATAGATATACAAATTATATCTGTATCTTTGTAAATATCGCAAATAATTCTTTCAAAAGGAATTCCTTGAACAAACAACACACCATAAGTATTATATCCATTCTGTTTTAAAGCAGAAGATATATAAGAAATTCCTAAAGGGATAATTGATGTTCTTAGTTTTCCTTTACTACTCCCCTTCGCTTCATTTGTATTTACATTATAATCTAGGTATGCTTGAACATAAACACAACATACTTTCATCTATATTTCCTTAACATTATAAAGTGTTCTAAGTTTCCTTTTTGTCCTTTTATACCAGAATCTTGCTCTTTTAATATTTCTAAATTTAAACCTCTAGAAAAGTCCTTAATTTTATTTATTGCTTTTTGTCTTAATTGTTCATTTCTAACAACACCTTTTTTTATTTCGTTTGGTTCTAGTTCAAATTGTGGCTTTATCATTGCTACAATAAAACCTGTTAGAGAAATTATTTCTTTTGCCAATGGCAGTATTTTATCCAAAGAAATAAAAGATACATCTACAGTTATAATATCTATTATATCTTTCAGCAAACTTTTATCAAAATATCTAAAATTTGCATTTTCAATATTTACTACTCTTTTATCATTTCTTAATTTATAATGAAGTTGAGATGTTCCAACATCAATAGCATAAACTTTTTTTGCACCATGTTGAAGCATACAATCAGTAAAACCACCAGTAGATGCTCCAATATCTATACATACTTTATCTGTAAAATCTATTTTAAACAATTTTAAAACAGATTCAAGTTTAAGTCCTCCTCTTGAGACATAGGGATTTTGTTTTTCTATCTTTATTATCACATTATCATCAATTTGAGTTCCAGATTTTGTTATTTTTTTACCATTAACAGAAACTAGACCTTCCATTACTATTGCTTGTGCTTTACTTCTTGTTTCGCAAAGCCCTCTTTCAAAAATTAAAACATCTAATCTTTTTTTCATATTATAAAAACATTGCCCACATTTTTTAGCTAATAGTTTATAGTGTTTGGCAAACTTCCAACCTTATATCTATTGTTGTTATTGGTATAAATTCTATAATCTTCTAATTTTATTCTGCTGTAATAACACTATCTACAACACCGTATATATGCTTTAAGATTCTTAAAATTCTAGTTTTTTTCAGCTTCTATTCAATAATTTTAAAACTTGTTTTTCTATGTTTTCTGTGGAAATTCCGCAAAGTTCTCTTATTAAATTTTGCTTACCATGTTCTATAAATTTATCAGGTAAACCTATAGAATATATTTTTGCACTTGTTCCAGACAATATAGCTTTAACAGTTTCTCCCATACCACCAATTAACGAATTTTCTTCAACTGTAACTATTTTATCTGTATATGTTAAAATATTTTTTATTGCTATTTCATCAAAAGGTTTTAAAAATCTTATATTTAAAACAGAAACATCTACATCTTTATTTTTTAAATTATCTGCGGCTTCTATACAATTTTTTAATACATTTCCTAAACAAACTATACATACATCTTTACCTTGAACTTCAAGTTTAGATTTCCCTATTTCTAAAAATTTAAAATTTCTATGAAAAGATACAACTCTAGTTCCACTTCCTCTAGGATACCTTATCACAGAAGGGTTTTTTAATGTAAGTGCTGTGTTAAGCATATCTTGTAATTCTGTCTCATTTGCTGGAGCCATAATAGTTAAATTAGGAATATATTTTAAATAAGACAAATCAAATGCACCATTATGAGTTGCCCCATCTTCCCCAACTATACCGGCTCTATCTAAAATCATTACAACAGGTAAATTTTGTAGTGCAACATCACAAATAATATTGTCTAGAGCTCTTTGCATAAAAGTTGAATATATTGCTACAACTGGTTTTAATCCTCCTGCTGCAAGAGCTGCTGAAAAAGTAACAGCATGTGCTTCATCTATACCTACATCAAAAAATCTGTTTGGATATTGTTTAGAAAATTCTTTTAGACCAGTTCCATCAGGCATAGCAGCTGTAATTGCTACAATTTTTTCATTATCTTTTGCTAATTTTACAATAGCCTTTGAAAAAACTTCCGTATATGTGACTTGTTTTAAAGAAATAGCTTTTCCTGTTTCTATATTAAAAGGACCAACACCATGAAATTTTGCAGGATCTTGTTCTGCAGGTTTATATCCTTTACCTTTTTTAGTTACAACATGCAATAAAACAGGTCCTTTAATATCTTTAACTTTAACCAAAATAGCTATTAGTTGATTTATATTATGTCCATCTATTGGTCCAACATAAGAAAAACCCATTTCCTCAAACATTATTCCAGGAAAAAGAATTGTTTTAAATCTCCTAACTATCTTCTTTATGGAATTAAAACTTAAAAACTTCAATTTTGAAGCAAATTTTAGAACTGTCTCCTCTAGTTTTTTTACTCCGCTTGCTGTTAAAATATTTGCAAAATATCCAGCTAAAACTCCAACCCTTTGAGATATGAACATTTGATTATCATTTAATATAACCAACATATCCTTTGATAAAGTTCCAGCATTTTGTAATCCTTCAAAAGCAAGACCACCAGTCATAGAACCATCACCAATAATAGATACAACTTTATAATCTTGTCTTTTAATATCTCTTGCAACTGCAAAACCAAGTCCTGCAGAAATTGAAGTTGAAGCATGCCCTGTACCAAAAGAATCATATTTTGATTCTGAAATTTTTGGAAAGCCACTTATACCTTTATATTGCCTTAGTGTACTAAAATTATCTTTTCTACCAGTAAGAATTTTATGTGCATAAGATTGATGGCCAACATCCCATACAAACTTATCTTTTTCAACATCAAAAACATAATGAAGTGCTACTGTTAAATCAACGACACCTAAACTAGAAGCAAGATGTCCACCATTTTTTGAAACTGTTTGAATAATTTTATCTCTCAATTCTTGTGCTAAATGAGCTAACTCTTCTTTTTTTAACATTTTTATAGCATTAGGTGATGATATATTTTCTAATATTGCCATTTATACTCTTGTTTACACATTATAAATTATTCTTACTATAAATATTTATTTGTAAAATTAAAAATTCCTATTTATCATGTAATCTGCTAAACTTTCATAAATTACTTTATTAATTTTAAATTTTGAAATAGATTTTTTAGCTTCAATTATCAAATTTTTAGCTTTGTTTTCAGACTGTTCTTTTCCATACAACCTTAAATATGTTATTTTATCGTTGTCGGCATCACTACCTTTTTTTCCTAACAATTTTTTATCTGCATAAACATCCAAAATATCGTCTGCTATTTGAAAAGCTACACCAATATTGTGCCCATACTTTTCAAGTGCTTCTAAATCGTTGTCTTTGGCTCCTGCAAGAATTGCTCCAAGTAACAAACTTGCTTTTATTAAATCGGATGTTTTGTGTATGTGAATATATTCTAGTTTTTTCTTACATAATGAAATATTTTTTTTATTCCATTTTCCAGCTTCAATTGTATCTTTGGCTTGCCCTGCAATCATTCCATTATAACCAGAATATTTTGCAAACATTGTTATTGCTTTTACAATTCTATCAGCAGGAACATCTGCTTTTGCTATCAAATTAAATGTTTCTGTTAAAAGTGCATCTCCTGCAAGAATTGCCACACTTTCACCAAACTTTTTATGGCTTGTTGGTTTTCCTCTTCTTATATCATCATTATCCATTGCTGGAAGATCGTCATGTATTAAAGAATATGTATGTAAAAATTCAACTGCACATACTGCTGGTTCTATTTTTTTTAAATCCAACCCAAAACTTTCTGCACCAAGCATTACAAATATTGGTCTTAATCTTTTTCCTCCTGCAAGAACAGAATATCTCATCGCACAAGATATTACAGATTTATCTTTAGGTAGATACTTTACTAACAATTTGTTTACTATTTTACCTTTTTTTATTAAATATTTTTTTAAATCAAACTCTTTAGTTTTCTTCATTTGTCTCGGTCTTTCCTTTAAAATTTTCTTTTTCAAATCTACCATCTTTATTAACGAGAATTTCTATTTTTTTCTTTGTTTCATCTAATTTCAAAGAACATTGATTTACTAGAGAAATGCCCTCTTCAAACAATTTCATTGCTTTATCTATATCAAGATGAGAAGTTTCCATTTCATTTACAATATCCTCCAACCTTTTTAAAGATGTTTCAAATTTATTCTCTTTTTTCATTTTATCTCTAGCACTTTACTTTTTATAATACCATTTATTAACTTAATATCTAAGATATCATTTGTTTTTATTTGTTCAACTTTCTTTAAAAGTTTTCCTTCTTTATTAAAACAAACACAGTATCCTCTTGACATTGTTTTTAATGGAGATAACAAATCTAATTTCTGAATATTTAACTTTAATTGTTGATGTTTGTTTGAAAATATATTTTTAATTTGAAGAATTAATTTTTCTCTTATTTCATCTACTAGATAAATTTTATCTTCATAAATTTCTTGTGGCCTTGCTAAAGCTCTACAAGTTTTAAAAAAGTTAATTTTCTCTTCATATCTTTTAACTAAATTTTTTATATTATTAATAATTCTATCTTTTATCATAGATAATTTTTCTTCAATATCTGCTCTGTTTTTAGCAACAATTTCTGCTGCAACTGATGGAGTAGGTGCTCTTAAATCTGCAACAAAGTCGGCAATTGTAAAATCTACTTCATGCCCTACACAAGATATTATAGGAATATTTGAATTATAAATTGCTCTTGCAACTATTTCTTCATTAAATGCCCATAAATCCTCTAATGAACCACCACCTCTACCTACAAGTAAAACATCCAAATCTTTATGATTTTTGTTAAAATATTGTATTGCTTTTGCTATTTCATTTTTTGCAGTTTCACCTTGTACTTTAACAGGATATATCAATACTTCAACATTAGAAAATCTTCTATCTAAAACAGATAATATATCATGTAATGCTGCACCATCTTTTGATGTAACAATCCCTATTTTATTTACAATGTAAGGAATTTGTTTTCTATGAGCTTCATCAAATAAACCTTCTTTAAAAAGTTTGTTTTTTAATTCCTCAAATTTTTCTTTAAGAAATCCAACCCCTTGTTTTTCTATATTATAAACTTGTACTTGATATGTTCCTCTGCTAACATAAGATTTTATTTTTCCATACAGTAAAACTTGCATACCATCTTTTAAGGAAAATTTTAATTTTTGATTTTGAAAAGAAAACATAACTGCAGAAATTTGAGAATTTTCATCCTTTAAATTAAAATATATATGACCAGATGAATACTGTTTAAAACCAGAAATTTCACCAGAAATCCAAACTGAAGGATAAGAATCTTCTAGAATAACTTTTATTTCGTTATTTATATCAGTAACAGAATAAATTTTTCTGCTATCACTATTATTTTTGTTATAAGTTTCAAAATCAAATAAGTCAACCATTTAATTTATTAAACAAAAACAAACTTGCTTAATTTAAAATTTATATTTTCAGTGAAAAAAGTTAGTTGGCAATTTTTTATTATTTTGCTATATCTTGAGCCCGAACTTCTCTTATAACTGTAACTTTTATTTGACCAGGATACTCAAGCTCATTTTCAATTTTTTTTGCTATGTCATGTGCCAAAACTTGAGACTGTGTATCATCTATATTTTCTGGTTCAACTAAAATTCTTATTTCTCTTCCAGCTTGTATTGCATAAGCACTTGCGACACCTTTAAATTCTTTTGCTAATGTTTCTAATTTTTCAAGTCTCTTTAAATAATTTTCAATTGTTTCTCTTCTTGCACCTGGTCTTGCTGCAGAAATTGCATCTGCTGCGATAATAACAAATGCTTCTGGACTTTGTGGTTCTGCAAAGCCCTCATGATGAGCTAATATTGCATTTACCATTTTTGGAGATTCTCCATATTTCTTTGCAAGTTCTGCTGATATTTGATGATGTGTCCCTTCAACTTCATGGTCAACAGCTTTACCTATATCGTGCATAAGTCCCGCTTTTTTACAAAAAGTAACATCTAGTCCTAACTCTCCTGCTATTGCCCCAGCAAGCCATGTAACTTCAAGAGTATGTTGCAATTGATTTTGTCCATAAGAAGTTCTAAATTTAAGTTTTCCAAGCAACTTAATAATTTCAGGATGAAGTCCAGAAACCCCAGAATCTATTGCTGCTTGTTCTCCTGTTTCTTTTATCAGTTCTTCTACTTCTTTTTGCATTTTTTGAACAACTTCTTCTATTCTTGCAGGATGAATTCTTCCATCAACAATAAGTTTTTCTAAAGATTTTTTAGCTACAAATCTTCTTACTCCATCAAAAGCTGAAATTGTAATAGCTTCAGGTGTATCGTCAATAATCAAATCTACACCTGTAGCTTGTTCAAAAGTCTTTATATTTCTACCTTCTCTACCAATTATTCTTCCTTTTATTTCATCATTTGGAATTTGAACTGTTGATGTTGTTGTGTCAACAGTATGGTCTGCGGCAACTTTCTGAATAGCAAGAGAAAGAATTTCTTTTGCTTTTTTACCGGCAGTTTCAATAGTTTCTTGTTCCAATCTTTTATATATAATAGCTGCATCTCTTTTTGCTTCATCTTCCATTTCTTTAAGCAACATTTTTTTTGCATTTTCTCTTGTAAGTCCTGAGAGCTTTTCTAGAAGAATTTTTTGATCGTTTTTAATTTGTTCTATTTCAGCTATTTTTTGGTCAATAGTTTTTTCTTTAGTATCTATATTTTTTTCTTTTTGTTGTAAATCTCTTTCTTTCCTATCAAGCAAATCCATTTTTTTATCGATATTTTCTTCTCTTTGATTTAATCTTTTTTCAGTGTTTTGAATTTCATATCTTTTTTCTCTAATTTCTAGTTCTGTCTCTTTTCTTACTTTTTCTGCCTCTTCATTAGCTTTAATTAATCTTTCTTTTGCTTGAGATTCTGCTTTAATCTTTGCTTCATTTAAAATAGTATCTGATAGTTGTTCAACAGAATTTGCATATATCTTTGCAAAAACATATCTTACGATAAAACCTGCAACAAAACCTACACAAAGCCCCACAATTCCTATCAGAAAAGTTAAACTTTCCATAATTGTTATTCTCCTTTTTCGCAAATTTAATTTTTTATAATTTCTATTACTCTGCTTTCAGTCAATATTTTCCCTACAGGTAAGTCGTATTTTCCTTTAGGTATTTTTTCTATTAACTGTACTTCAAATGCAATACCTGTTCTTTTTGAAATATCTGTTCCTTTAAGCCATCTATCATAATATCCTTTCCCGTAACCAATTCTATATCCATTGATATCAAAAACTATTCCAGGAACAAAAATTAAATCAATTTCTTTTCTAGAAACAACATCGTTTTCATCAAAATCAGGTTGCCTAATTCCATAAACTTTTTCAATACAATCTTCAAGTTTATTAATTTTTACAGCAGTCATAATACCATCACCAGGATTTTGTATTACAGGAACTACAACTTCTTTTCCATCTAACAAAACCTCATTTATCATCATATCAGTGATAACTTCTGATCCATAAGATAAATAAAACATAACTATTTTAGAATCCCTGTATTCTTTCATTTTTTTAATATTAGAAAGGATCATATTGCTATAGGTATACCTTAGAAAAGGTTCTAATTTATCTCTTTTTTTGAGATATTCATACCTTAGTTTATTCTTTTGTGATTCTTGAAATTCGTTCATTAATTTTTACCTCATAGTCTTGATCAGATGGAACATAAAACTTTACAGGATTCTCTATATATTCCTGTTTAATACAATGGTTTGGATAATTATGTGGATGCTTGTATCCGTACCCATGCCAAAATTTTTTGCCATCTAAACTTGCATCTTTTAGATGATTTAGAACATCACTATGATTACCATTTAAAACAGCATTTGCTTCTTCAAAAAATTCTTTGGTTTTTGTGGCAATAATTTTTGCTAAAGCATTTTTTCCACAACCAGAATGACCATAAAAAATAACAGAGTGTAAACTATCATTTTCCATTGCTCTTTTTAAAAGTTTTCCATCACCTACAATACTGTTCTGCCCAGTATAATCTTCAAGAGTAGCTAGAGACATCCTTAAAGCTAATGACTCATATTTATTATCACCTTTAAAAATTCCTATAAAAAAATCTTTTTGTTCCATAAAAATAAAATACCCCCACAATTGCCGTGTCTGTCAGGTATTTAAAGCCCTTTATTAATAAGTGAGAAACAAGGTTTATGCTAATTTGCATAACTCACATGTATTTTCTCCTAAAGAACTTCATCGGAATAAACACTCTAACAAAGAATCACCAACAATGCAGGGGTTTATATTTTTTGCTATATCTATATTGGTAAAGCCAAAGAATCTAGCATATTTATTAAATTTTTTATCTTTTTATTATTTTTTTCTTTAATATTTTCTTTATCACCCTTAATTGTTTGTAACTCTGTGACAATGTTAAAAATAGCTATTGCTCTTAATCTGTTAGAGTCTACAATATTTCTATTTTTTCTCTCTGCCTCTATATATTTTTCATTTGCCAAAGATACTACAGAATTTAATTCTAATTCTTGATCATCTTCAACAATTACTTTTAAAGGTATACCCATTATTTTAACTTCTCTTTCTATACTCACTATACACCTTTTAAAGAATCTATTTTTTTTATAATTTTTTTCATTCTATCAATAATTTTACTTTGTTTATCTTTGAAACTCGTTAAATCATAGTTCACTTTTCTTAATTTATTAATTTCCTTTTTAAGAAAAGAATTTTCTGTTTTTAATTTAAAAAACTCATCCCTTATAGCAATATAATTTTTAATGAAAAGTTCTATCTTTTTTTGTAAAAGCTCAAAATCATCCATAATTCATAATATAAAAAGAGACTTACATTGTCAAGCAACAATAAGCAACAATGAAAGTTTACAACATAAAAATTAGTTAATTAATATAATTTATTTTTTTTAAAAATAGTCCTACTGATGGTTGTTGAACATATGTTTTTATATAGCTTTCAACATAATTCCATATAACTTTGTCATCACTACTTACAAAATCTTCTATAGTGTCTAAACTATCTCCACAACAATTTGCAATTTTTTTTATATAAAAAATATCCTCTTTTTTTATATTAGAATAATTTCTTTTTAAATAATCTACCATACTATACCCAGACATTTTGAGTAATCTTAAAGAGAATGCCGTTAATACTCTTAATGGAGTCTTTGATATAGCAAGTAAATTCCAAGTTCTTGAAATAAGTTCATATTTTTTTATATTCTGTAGATGCATAGGAGCAAATTTATCGCTAATTTCACAAACATAAAATGCTAACAAGTTTCTATAAAAATCTTTTTTAACATCCGTGTTGTTATTTAATATTCTTGCACCTGTAACTGTAGGACGGCAATATTTGGAATTTTGATAAACTATAAGCTCACTTTCTGTTATTGGCTCTGTTGCAGAGTTTAATTTTGCAACAATTTTTTTTGCACCTGGAACTGTTGCATAAATTTTTCCAAACTTGGTAGTATAAGCAGTAATAACTTTATCCGATTCTTGCGATAATTTTGTATTTAATATTAATGCTTTTATATTGTAATACATTTTACTTTACATATCTAAACTGTTTTATTCTAATTCTATAAATAATACTTATGTTAGTCAATATCAAATAGTTTTTTAATTGAAATTATGTTACAAATCATGGAAGAACAAACAACTTTAAATAATAATTTATTAAAACATTTTGTAAAGTGGACTGATGATAAAAAACAACTATTACCAAACATCCAGATAAAATATCCTTTAGAGTTAGGAGAAAACATCAATAAATATTGTGAACCTTTTGTAGGCAGGTAAGTAGCATTG
>CAMVLN010000013.1 GCA_947168325.1 uncultured Elusimicrobia bacterium
ATTATTTTCTTCATCTTTTCTTTTTGTATTAATATTGCTTCTATGAGTCCCTTTTGCACTTTCATTTCCATAATTTATTCCAAGTTCTTTGCTCCTATTACTTAATTCTCTTCTTCCAGAAATTCTAGCACTGCTTTCACTGTAACTATTTTCATACGCTTTATCTTTATCGTCATTTATTTCTTCATTATTCTTTTTAATTGAATCTAAATTGATTTTTAAGGGATTCATATTTTCTTTATTCTACAGTTGCATCAATTGATTTTTGAATTTTTACAATAATCTCTTTATCTTTCATATTTTCATTATAATATTTCTTAATGAGCATTAAAATATAATCTATATTTATTTCTACCTGCTTTATAAGTTCTATTTCAAATATAATATCATCATTTATGTTTTCTTTTTTCTGTTTATTCTTGTTTCTAAATTCATTATATAAATCTATATATATACTATGATAATCTTGAAAATCTCTTTGAGATAAAATTTCATTACCTTCAAACTCATCAAAAGCAGAAAGAATATTTTTTAATCTTAATATTACATTGTAAAGTTTTATAAAATCTTTTTTAGCTTTTTCGCTTTCAATAACAGGACAGTTTACAGGAAATTTTTCCTGCAATTGTTTTATGTAATCTACATAACCAAGAATATTTTCTTTATCTTCTTTGTAACCGTAATAATATTCTTTATAAGTCTTTAATAAAACTATACCTTTCGCATCTTTATTACCGAACAACGATATACTTTCATTTGTTGCTTTTTCTAAATTTCTAAAACAAACGATATTTCCAAATGTTTTTACTGAATTTAAAATTCTGTTAGTTCTTGAATATGCTTGTAATAAACCATGTAATCTTAAGTTTTTATCTACCCATAAAGTGTTAAGTGTAGTTGCATCAAATCCAGTTAAAAACATATTTACTACTAACAATAAATCTATTTCCCTGTTTTTAGTTTTTAAAGAAACATCCTTATAATAATTTTGAAATTTTTCACTTGTAGTATCAAAATTAGTTTGAAACATTTCATTGTAATTTGATATTGCTTTATCTAAAAAATCTCTAGAATTTTCATCTAAACCGTCAGTACTTTCAGAATTTTCTTCTTCATCTTCATTTTGACAAAAGCTATATATCAATGCAATCTTTAACCTTTTATCTTTCGGTAGAACAGACATTTGTTTTTCAAACTCTTTATAATACAAAATAGATTCTTGAATAGAATCAGCTGCAAAAATTGAATTAAACCCCAACAATCTTCTATCTTTTAATTTGTAGTATGTGTTTCGTATGGTTTTTTGATTAAAATGTTCCAAAATATAACTTACAATTTTTGATATTCTTTCCGGTGCCGTTAATGCTTTTTTTCTATCTATATCACTAACTTGTTTGTCGGGATTATCAAAGTCTTGTTTCATTGTTTTTATATAATCAACTCTAAAAGGTAAAACATTTTTATCCCTAATAGCATCAACTATTGTATATGTATGCAAATTTTGTCCGAATGTTTGTTCTGTAGTTTGTAAATTATATTTTCCACCGGCATTTTGTGCAAAAATAGGTGTTCCGGTAAAACCAAAAATATTATATTTTTTAAAAGTTTTTATAATAAGTTTGTGCATACTACCAAACTGACTTCTATGACACTCATCGAATATAATAACAACTCTTTTATTATAAATATCGTGTTGTTTGTTTTTCTTAACGGAAACAGTTAATTTTTGTATTGTTGTAATAATAATTTTATTTTTTGAATCTTTATCTTCTAACTGTTTTTGTAAAATAGCTGTGCTTTTATTACTATTTGCTGCACCTTTTTGAAATTTGTCGTATTCCTTCATTGTTTGATAATCTAAATCTTTTCTATCAACAACAAATAAAACTTTATCTATATAAGGTAACTTTGTTGCAAGTTGTGCAACTTTAAAAGATGTTAATGTTTTTCCGCTACCTGTTGTGTGCCAAACATAACCACCACCATCAACACTACCATATTGTTTGTAATTATCTGCAATTTTTATTTTTGATAATATTCGTTCCGTTGCAACAATTTGGTATGGTCGCATAACCAAAAGCAAACTTTCTGATGTAAAAACACAATATCTTGTTAAAATATTTAGTATTGTATGTTTAGCAAAAAATGTTTTTGCAAAGTCCATTAAGTCCGCAATAGGTGTATTGTTTGAATCTGCCCACCACGAAGTAAATTCAAAACTATTGCTTGTTCTTTTACCTTTTTTTACAGAACTGCTATTGTTTTCTTTTATACTTGAAAGTCTTGTTGTATTACTATAATATTTTGTAAATGTTCCGTTAGAAATAACAAAAACTTGTATATATTCAAATAAACCACTGCCAGCCCAAAAACTTTCATTTTGATACCTTTTTATTTGATTAAATGCTTCTTTTATATTTACCCCTCTTCTTTTTAACTCTACATGAACAAGCGGTAAACCGTTAACCAATATTGTTACATCATATCTGTTTTTTCTTTTACCTTCATCCGTTGAATATTGATTTATTACCTGTAAGGTATTATTATGAATGTCTAGTTTATCTATTAAATAGATATTTTTAAATGTTCCGTCATCCCTGTTTAATATTTTTATATAGTCTTCTTGAATAGTTCTTGTTTTATCTTCTATATTTGCGGTTTTGTTAGCAATATGTGTTTTAAAAAATTGTTTCCATTCATTATCAGAAAATTTTATATTATTTAATTTCTCTAATTGAATTTTTAAATTTTTTATTAAATCTTGTTCTATATGAATATCTAAATACTGATATGCTTGAGATTTTAACTGGTTAATCAATTCATGTTCTAGTTGTTGTTCTGTTTGATAGTTTGTAGATTTTTTATAGTCTGCAATATATTCCGAAACTACGGTACTTTCATTATTTTGGGATACTAAAGCATATTTAACCATTTTAATCCTTTATATTTTTGAAATTTAAAAGTTTATTTCTATAGTATTCGTATCTTTGATGATGCATTTCTATTTCTGCAGGTAAACCTTCTGTTATATCGTTTACCAATTTATCAAAATTATCAAGAATTTTAACTATTCTTTCCTGTTCTTCTATCGGCGGAATAGGAATAAGCAAATCTTCAAGTTTTTTTGGAGAAACTTCAATAACTTTTGTTCCATGTGCAATTTTAGATTTTTGTTTTAAAAATTTTTGAGTATGAAAGTAATAGGATATATATTTTGGATTTTGATTATGTTTAAAAATTGCGGTATGTCCGCCAGTTACAATTTCTTTATTCCCTATCCAAGCAACACTTTTACAGACATCTTCAATATTTTCACTTGTTATTGTTATAATAACATCACCTTTATTAACTTTTTTTAATTTTTCTGCTAAATTTTTCTTAACAAAAGAAATTGTTTTATCTGCAAAAATACCATAGTGAGTATAAATTTGTCCATAATGAATACACGGAACACCATCTTCTACAAAATCACTTTTTTGCAAACCAGTTCCTCTTGTTAAAGATCCTATTTCGGATAATTTCTTAAACTTTACAATTGTATCGTTTTTATCAAAATCAAATAATTTATCTCTATAATATTCATATTGTTGTTTTCTTGCTTCTAGCTCTGCTTCTAGCTCTGCTTCTAGCTCTGCTTCTAGCTCTGTGAAATTGTCCAAAATACGGACAATTTCTCTTTGCACCTCTAAAGGTGGCAAAGGAATTAAAATACTTGATAAGAAATCTTTTCTTAATCCCTTTAATGTACTACCTACGGATTTGCTATAAAATATATCTTGTATTTGTTGAGATTGTAATATGTATAATAAAAATTTTGATAACAAAATTTCTTTTCTTGGCTTTAATAATAAAACACTTTCACTGCAGTTCCAATTACTTGTATCGATATCAACAAGTGCAACCTTTCCTATTGTTCCAATACCAGATAACAGAACATCTCCTTTCTCTAATTTTGAACGATTTTGGATTATATTAACAGCTTCTTTAGTAATTCTATCTGTTTTGTTGCTAAATTTTATTTTTCCAGAAGTTATTTCCTTTACAGTAACATAATAGCAATCGGCATTTATATCATTTAATTTAAAATTTCTTCTTGGATTTAACCCCGTATTAATAGAATAAACAATTTCATTTAATTGTTTAAATTTCACACCATTAGGACAATATTTGTTAATTAATTTTTCTATTTTATTCATTTTCTATTATACTTTCCAATTGTTTTTTTGTAGGCATAATTTTCTTAAATTTATATTCAGAAACACCTATAGGTTTATGAACATCACTTAAAGAATACTCTACAACAACATTATCTTTACTTTTACATAGCAATAAACCTATCGTGGGATTATCTCCCTTTTTCCTTAACTGATGGTCTATAGCTGTAACATAAAAATTTAATTTACCTGCAAATTCAGGTTCAAATTTTGTTGTTTTTAATTCTATTACTACATAACAATGCAATTCTATATTATAAAATAATAAATCTATATAAAAATCTTCAGTTGATACTGTAATATGATATTGTCTTCCTATAAAAGAAAAACCTGTACCTAACTCTAACAAAAATTTTGTTATATTTTTTATAAGTTGATTTTCAAGGTTTTTCTCTTCCACTTCTTTTCTTATATTCAAAAAATCAAAAATGTAAGGGTCTTTAAATGTTTGTTGTGCTAATTTAGAATGTGGTTTTGGTAAAACCTTTTTGAAGTTTGTTATTGATTTTCCTTGCCTTTTATATAAACCGGTTTCTATTTGATGAACTAATATAACTCTGCTCCAACTATATTCAATCGTTTTGCTTATATAAAACAAAGCTTCTTCTATTTTTTTGCATTTTGTTACAATTACTAAATTGTGGCCCCAAGGAATGCTTTTTAATTGGGCAACAGCTTGTTGCCCAATTTGATTATCATTATAAAACTTATACCATTGGCGAATATATTTTAAATTTCTAACAGAAAAACCTTTCATATTAGGAAATTCTTTTAACAAATCTTTGCTGAAATTAAATAAAAATTTTTCACCCCAATTATATTCTTTTTGTTTTTCTACAATTTCCTTTCCGATATTCCAATATAATGTTAATAATTCACTGTTAACAAAAGTTATAGTTTTTATTTGCATATAATATATTTGTTTTTTTATTTGTTCTAACCAAGAATAATATTCTTTATTTAGCTTTGTTTTTAAATTATTCATGAATTTATTCCTTATATTATTTTTCCAATTCTTCAATAATTTTATCTATTTCTTTTCTTAAAACATCTTGTTTTTTTACTATATCTTTTATTTTTGCATTAAGAACTTTTATATCTATTTTTTCTTTTGTGTCTTTCTTTTCTATATAACTAGAAACCGCAATATTATATTCATTTTCTGCAATATTGGAATTTTTTATAAGCTGTGTGAAATATTTTTTGTTTTTCCTTTCTTTATATGCATTTAAAATTGTTTCTATATTTTTATCCGTTAGTTTATTTTTATTTCCCGAATGTATAAACTCATTATTTGCATCTATAAATAGAACATTGTTGTCAGTTTTACTCTTTTTTAAAACTAATATACAAGTTGCTATTGATGTTCCAAAAAATAAATTTGCAGGTAATTGAATAACAGTATCTATATAATTATTATCTATTAAATATTGCCTTATTTTTTGTTCTGCTCCACCTCTATATAATACTCCTGGAAATTCAACAATAGCAGCTGTTCCCGAAGGAGAAAGCCAAGATAACATGTGCATTGTAAATGCTAAATCGGCAAAACTTTTAGGTGCAAGTATTCCAGCAGGAGAAAATCTTGGATCGTTTATAAGTAATGGATTATCATTTCCTGCCCACTTAATTGAATACGGTGGATTAGATACGATTGCATCAAAAGGTTCATCATCCCAATGTTTAGGGTCAAGTAAAGTATCACCTAATGCTATATCAAACTTTTCATAATTTATATCGTGCAAAAACATATTGATTCTGCAAAGATTATAAGTTGTAATATTTGTTTCCTGCCCATAAAAACCTTGTTTTACTTTATCTTTTCCTAAAACTTTTGCAAATTTTAACAACAACGAACCGGAACCACAAGCTGGATCATAAACTTTGTTTACTGAAGTCTTTCCTACAACAGTAATTTTCGCAAGAAGTTCTGATACTTCTTGTGGAGTAAAAAATTCTCCACCGGACTTTCCTGCTTTACTTGCATACATTGTCATTAAAAATTCGTAAGCATCACCGAAAGCATCTATTGTATTATCTGTGAAATTTCCTAAATTTAATTCGTTTATTGAGTTTAATATTTTAACAAGTCGTTGATTTCTTTTTTCAACAGTATCACCTAATTTATTACTATTAACATCTATATCATCAAACAAACCTTTAAAGTCGGATTCACTTTGGGTTCCTATTGCAGAATTTTCTATATTCTTAAATATTTTGCTTAATGTTTCATTTAGTTTGTTGTCTTTTTCTGCTTTTTTAACAACATTTTCAAACAGTTCTGATGGCAAAATATAAAAACCTTTATAATTTATTATTTCTTCTTTACCGTATTCAGCTTGTTTATCTAAAAGTTTAGCATAATTAAAATCTTTATTATTTTTCTGTTCCAAAGAATTTATAAAGGATGTAAGAT
This sequence comes from uncultured Elusimicrobia bacterium, assembly GCA_947168325.1. Taxonomy (GTDB): domain Bacteria; phylum Elusimicrobiota; class Endomicrobiia; order Endomicrobiales; family Endomicrobiaceae; genus Ruminimicrobiellum. The sequence goes on from CAMVLN010000013.1 coordinate 6,631, forward strand.
TTTCTGAAATAAACCTGTAAAACAACATACCTAATACATAGGACTTAAAATCCCAACCGTCAACACTACCTCTTAAATCTTCTGCTATTTTCCAAATAATTCTATGAAGTTCTGCTCTTTCCTGTTCCTTTGTCATAATATTTCTTGCTCCTTTATAGGTTAGTGTTCTATTACATTATTTACAACTTCTTATTGGGATGTATATTTTATTTATTCACTACATATAAATTATTCTTTAAATAATATTTTTTATTCTATCAAATATAACTAACAAGTTAAAGAAAAATATATCATTTAAGTGGAAAAATTAAAATTGTTTTATTTACTGTTTGTTTTTATATTATTAAACACAAATTCGCTAATTATTTAATTTAAATATATGTAAAGTTTTTTTATTTTAGTATAATCCTTTAGTATTAAAATTCTAAACAAATAAATGGAGTTGTTATATGATTTTAATTTTAGATTTTGGTTCACAATATACACAAGTTATTGCTAGGAAAATTAGAGAGTTGCAAGTTTATTGTGAAATATTTCCAGGAAATAAAAAATTTGATGAAATTCAAAATTTAGATACAGTTGAAGCTATTATATTATCAGGTGGACCTGCAAGTGTATATGAAAAAGATGCTCCTAAAGCTGATTTGAAAGTTTGGCAAATGAAAGTTCCTATACTTGGTATTTGCTATGGTATGCAACTTATAGCTAAAGAATTAGGGGGAAAAGTTCAGCATTCAAAAAATAGAGAATATGGTCTTGCAGATATAGAAGTAAAAACTAAATCATTATTGTTTTTTGGTTTAAAAGCAAAAATGCCTGTATGGATGAGTCATGGTGATAAATTAACAAAATTACCTAAAGGATTTAAAGTTGTTGCAAGTTCAAAAAATTGTCATAATGCAGCAATCGTTAATGAAGAAGAAACTATTTATGGTGTTCAGTTTCATCCTGAAGTTCATCATTCACCTTTTGGGAAACAAATTATTGATAATTTTTTGTTTAAAGTTTGTAAAGTGAAAAAAGATTGGACAATGAAAAACTATATAAAAGATGAAATTTTAAGAATAAAAAAACAGGTTGGAAAAAGTAAAGTTTTATGTGCATTGTCCGGGGGTGTAGATTCTTCTGTTGCAGCAATTATGTTAAACAAAGCTATTGGTAAACAATTATTTAGTGTATATGTCGATCATGGTTTACAAAAACTAGGTGAAACTCAAAGAGTAAAAAAGATATTTGGTAAAAAATTTGGGGAAAATTTAATAATTATAGATGCAAAAAAATTATTTTTAAATAAGTTAAAAGGCATTACTGACCCTGAGCAAAAAAGAAAAATTATAGGACACACTTTCATAGAAGTTTTTGAAAAAGAAGCAAAAAAATTAAAAGGTATAGATTTTTTGTTACAGGGAACAATTTATCCTGATGTTATAGAAAGTGCAAAAATTGGTAAAGCGGTAACTATTAAAAGCCATCACAATGTTGGTGGTTTACCTGAAAGAATGAAAATGAAGTTGGTTGAACCATTAAAATCTTTATTTAAAGATGAAGTTAGACAATTGGGTAGAGAATTAAAAATTCCTAACGAAATTATCGATAGGCAACCTTTTCCAGGTCCTGGCCTTGCTATTAGAACATTAGGTGAAATTACTGAAGAAAAATTAAAAATACTTAAAGAAGCTGATGCAATAGTCGATGAAGAAATAAGAAGTGCAGGATTATATGAAAAAATTTGGCAATCATTTGCAATAATACTTCCAGTTAAAACCGTAGGTGTGATGGGAGATAAAAGGACTTATGACCATGTTATAGTTATAAGAGCTGTAAATTCAGTTGATGCTATGACTGCAGATTGGGTAAAATTACCTTATGAAATTTTAGGAAAAATTTCATCTAGAATTATTAACGAAGTTAAAGGTGCAAATAGAGTTGTTTATGATATTTCACAAAAACCACCAGCAACAATTGAATGGGAATAAAGTACATATACATGTATGTTTTTTTAAATAGTTATAAAAGTAAAGCATTTCATAAATTTCAAATTAAAAGTAAAATTTAAATAGAAAAAAATATTTGTTTGTAAATTAAAAACTTTAATCTATAAGTTTTAGCTCTAACTATTTAGAACTTCTATCTTTTAAATCATATGAAGTTTTATTTTTTCAGCAAAATAAAAAATATGGTAAATATAAATTTGTTATAAAAAATATTGGTGTTATACTGATATTTTCAATGTTTTCCTACTATCATATAAATTCAATATATCAAAATAAATTAAATATCTGTGCTTATTTTATTTGTATTAACATAAAAAATATACTTATTAAATCTCTCTATATTTTTATCAATAAAAAGGCAACCAAATTTGAAAAACAGTCCATTGAAGTAGATATTACAAATTATTAAAATAAACAAAACAAATGATGGGAAAGGTAAAAAAATGAAAAAAATTATTTTAAGTATGAGTCTTTTAAGTATGTTGTTTGGTGCATGTAATATACAAACTAAAGAAATAAAACAAGGAGAAAATAAAATGACTGAAAATGCAAAAAATATTCCTGTAATTGAATTAAACAATGGTGTTAAAATGCCTCAATTTGGTATAGGTACATACATGTTAAAAGGGGATGAAGCATACAATTCTGTTTTAACTGCACTTAAAAACGGGTATCGTCATATTGATACAGCACATGCCTATCAAAATGAACGAAGTGTAGGAAAAGCTATTAAAGATAGTGGCATTGCAAGAAAAGAAATTTGGGTAACTTCAAAACTTTGGATTAATGAATACGGTGAAGGAAAAACTCTTAAAGCAATTGACAAAATGTTGAATAGATTAGGACTTGAATATATAGACTTGGTATATTTTCATCAACCTGTTGGAGATTATATAGGTGGTTGGAAAGAAATGGAAAAAGCATTAGAATTAGGAAAGGTAAGAGCAATAGGTATTTCCAATTTTGATGTAAGTGATGAAATTTTTGATTCACTAATAAAATGTGCAAAAATAAAACCGCAGGCAATGCAAATAGAATGTCATCCATATGCACAAAGAACATATTGGCAAAAAAACTTAAAGAGCATAATATATGCTTGGAAAGTTGGTTTCCGTTAGGCGGAAGAGAAAGTAAAGGAGAAATCCTTAAAAATTCTATTTTAAAAGAAATAGGTAAAGTTCATGGAAAAACAGTGGCACAAATTATTATTCGTTGGCATATTCAAGAGGGCTTTTCCGTTATTCCTGGAGCATCAAATCCGAACTATATAAAAGAAAATATAGATGTGTTTGATTTTGAACTTTCCAATGAAGAAATGAACAAAATTCGTGCTCTTAATAAAGAAAAGAGATATTTTAACATGCCTTATGCAGAACAGGTAAAATGGTTTAGTCAATATAATCCACAGGACTAAAATTTTAAAATTATGGAGCATTTAATGAAACAATATAAAAATTTATCTTTACCTATAAAAATAGGTACAGTAATGATAAAAAATCGTATGTTTATGGCACCTATGGATACTGGTTTTGGTGATACAGGATATGGTTGCTTTACACAAAAAGGAGTAGAGTATTTTGTTAGAAGAGCTGAAGGCGGTTTTGGTTTATTATTTAGTGGTGGAATATATTCAGATTGTGTTGTTGATGGAAATGATGGAATGCTTAATCACAAGGAAGAATTTATAAATACAGGTAAAATAATAAATGAACAATTACAAAAATATGATTGTAAAATGTTTATTCAATTAAGTATGAATGTAGGAAGAAACGGAGGGTTAAAAACTCCTTCTATACTACCTGTTTTAAGTAATCCAAAAATAAAAACGAAAGCTCTAACATTAGAAGAAATTCATATGAAAGTTAAAGAAACTGGGCAGGCTGCAAAACTTTGTAAACAAGCAGGTTTTGCCGGTATAGATATACATGCACTTCATTGGGGGCATTTATTAGATTCTTTTGCTCTTTCATTTATGAACCATAGAACAGATAAATATGGTGGTTCTTTAGAAAACAGGTTACGGTTTGCAAAAGAAATTGTAGAAGAAATAAAAAAAGAATGTGGTAAAAATTATCTTGTAACCATAAGATTTGCAATAAAAAGTTATATGAAAAATTTTAATAAAGCATCTTTTGACGGGTCCAAAGAAGTAGGACGAACAGTTGAAGAAGCAATTGAAATTGCAAAGTTACTTGAAAATTATGGATATGATGGCCTTTCAGTTGATACAGGAGTATTAGATGCTTTTTATTATGCAATGCCACCATCTTATATTCCTAAAGGGTTTGTTATTGATATGGCCGAAAAAATAAAAAAAGCTGTTTTAATTCCTATTTTATGTGGCAGTAGAATGGCTGACCCTGATATTGCCGAAAAAGCAATAGCAGATGGTAAAATTGATGCTGTTGTTTTGGGAAGACAAGCAATTGCAGATCCAGATTATGCAAATAAAATTGTTTTAGGAAAAACGGAAGAAATAAAAACATGCATAGCTTGTAATCAAGGTTGTATTTGGGGCTATTTTACAAGCGGGAAAATAAGTTGTGCTGTTAATCCTTGTGTAGGATATGAAAAAGAATATGAACTTAAAAAAGTTCAAAATACTAAAAAAATAGTAGTTGTGGGTGGTGGAATTTCTGGTATGGAAGCCTCAAGAGTTGCAAGACTTCGCGGGCATACGGTAAAATTGTATGAAAAAACTTCTCAACTTGGGGGTAATTTAATACTTGCTGGAGCACATGATTTTAAAGGAGAAATTTTAGAACTAAATTCTTATTATAAAAATCAAATAAAAAAACTTAATATTGATGTAAAACTTAATACTGAAATTTCTTGTAAAACTTTACTTAATGAAAATGCCGATGTTATTATACTTGCAACAGGTTCAAAATCGGTTATGCCGGAAATAGAAGGTATAAATCACAAAAAAGCAATATCTTGTGAAGATGCTCTTGTTTCAAACAAAGAAGTAGGAAAAAATGTAGTAGTTGTAGGTGGCGGGCTTGTAGGTTGCGAAATTGCTTATGGTTATACAAAAGAAGGTAAAAAGGTTACAATAGTTGAGGCTTTAGATGAGATTATGAAATTAAACGATGTTCCTTTAATGAACAAAATAATGTTATTTGATGCTTTTGAATATTATGGAACAAAAATATTAACAAGCACAAAACTAAAAGAAATTAATGATGATGGTGCAGTTGTAATGTCAAAAGATGGACAAACAAAAACAATTAAAGCCGATTCCGTAATTATTTCTGTAGGATACAAACCTTTACAATCATTAAAACATGAACTTGAAAAAGCAGGTTGTAGATCAAAAATTTATGAAATAGGTGATGGTAAAAAAGTAGGCAATGTTATGACATGTATTGCAGATGCTTTTGCTGTTTCATTTAATATTTAAATAAAAGGAGAAAGAAATGACAATAAACGAATTAATTGATAAAATGGAAATTGCAGAGCTTGTTGCATTATTTTCAATTTATGCAGACCAAAAGAAAATAAAAGAACAAGCTGAACTTTTTACCAAAAATGCAACTCTTATATCTTATATGGGAAAACAAAAAGTTGCAGATTTACATGGTAGAACAGAAATATATAAATCTTGTAATGAATTTATGTCTTTATTTGAAACAGCACATCACATGAATGGACAGCATTTGATAAATATTGCAGATTCTATAAATGCAACAGGAACAGTATATAATGTTACAACTTTGATAGGTAAAGATGAAAAAGGAAATAAGACAGCAACTAAAAATAATATATACTATGAAGATACTTATGAAAAAATAAATAGTAAATGGTTTATTGCAAAAAGAATTTCTTATTTTGTTTACAGTGAAAAAATAATAATAAAATAATATTTGTTTTATTGGAGAACATTTTGTTATCTAAAAAGAAGAAAAGTCTAAAAGTTCAAAAAACAATACAAACAATAAAAACAGCTTTTGAAAAATTGATATGCGAAAAAGATTTTGAAAGTATTAAAGTAAGCAACATCGTAAAAAATGCAAAAATAAACAAAAAACTTTTTACAGATATTACAACAATATCAATGCTTTAATTAAAGAAATTCAAAAAGATTTTTCACAGGAATTTTTAAGTACGGTAAAAGATTACAAACTTCCCGATGAATTTGAAAAAGTAAACAGAGAATTCTTTCTGTTTTCTGCAAAGCAAGGAAAAGCTTACGAAAAAATAACTTGTAATATAAATTACAAGCCAATAAGAGACAAGATGATTGATACAGTAATAAATTGTTCATGGAAAAAGTCCGAAAAATTTAATAGTCTTGATGCACAACATCAAAGTATAATAATAAATTTTATTACAACATCATCTTTACAAATATATAAACAATGGATAATAAATTCTAAAAAAGTTCCGTTGGAAGAAATTATCAAAATTTCAAATACAATGATAACAAGTGCAACGAAAGCTTTTTTTAAAAATATTAAGGAGGCAACAAAATGATTTTTGACAGAAACGAAAATAAAGTAGTATCAGTATTGCTTGGTGCTGGAAGTATGGGAACGGCAATTTTAAGAAGAGTATGTGCAGGAACAAAAATCCTTTTCGGAGATATAAGCGAAAAGAAACTTGTTGAAATAAAAAAAGAATATCAAGGATACGGTTATGATGTTGAAACACAAATAGTAGATGCAAATAGTAAAAATTCAATTGAAGATTTCGCTAAAAAAGCAGCATCTTTGGGAGATATAAAATACTATATTCATACAGCAGGTGCATCACCAAACCAGGCATCTGCCGAAAAAATTATAAAACTTGACCTTATAGGTTCAGCTTATGCTTTAGATGCTTTTGGTAAAGTAATAGCTAAAGGTGGAGCAGGGCTTTTGGTTTCAAGCCAAACAGGTTATATGTGGCCACCGTTAACCCCTGAAGAAGAAATACAGATTATGACAACCCCTGCAGATAATTTAGCAGAACTTCCATGCTTAAAAAAAATAACAAATCCGGGAATTGCTTACATAGTTTCAAAAAAAGCAAACTACCTTCAAGTTCAGTATGCTGCAACACACAGTTGGGGGCAAAAAGGTGCAAGAATAAATACGATAAGTCCGGGAGTTATAGTAACACCTCTTGCTTTTGATGAATTTAATGCGGCAGGTGAAGGTTATCAAAAAATGATAGATGCAACTCCTGCAAAAAGAGTAGGAACACCGGATGAAATAGGGGCAGCAGGTGCTTTTCTTTTAAGTGATGCAGCAAGTTATATAACAGGAACTGATTTACTTGTTGACGGAGGAACTATTGCCGCACTTAAGAACGGAAAATTCAAACTTACCGGTCTTGATGACTAATTATAACATAAGTGTTACTTTAAATACTTTTTGCCATTTTGAAATGTATTATATTATAATATACAGAAGAAACAATATTATAGAAAATATATTGTTTAATATAAGAAAATTTTAGTGTCTTATTATATAGGGGAATATGAATGGGTTGGCTTTTGAATTTTTAGCAATAGTTGTTGAAACGGGCATCACCACATTTTAAAAATATTATTTATATTTTTTATTGTTGTAGAAACAATTGGTTTAAGATTATCTGATTATTAAATTTTTAAATATTGAACAACAAGTTAATAATTTTATGTATAGCAACATGGTGTTTTGCTACAAACTTTTAAATAACTTATAAATTTGCATTACGAGTTATTGATAAACAGCAGAATGATATGTAATATGAATTTATAGTGTAAAAGAAGTTTGGAGGATTTTTATGAAACTAAAAAAAACTGTAGCAGTTTTGTTGGTGGTAATTGTAGGAGTAATTTTTTTGTTAAAAAGTAATAATAATGGAGGCGAAATTATGGCAGCAGAATCAAAAACAAAAATAAATAATGGTAAAAAAATTTTGGTAGCATATTTTTCAAGAACGGGGGAACAATATAGTGTAGGAAACATTAAAGAAGGAAATACAGCAATAATTGGTAAAATGATAGCAGATAAAACCGGTGGAAAAATATTTGAAATTAAAGTTGAAAAAGATAACTATCCTAAAGGATATACAGCATTAACTGAATATGCACAAAAAGAAAAGAGAGCAAATGAAAGACCTGCAATAATTGGTAAAATAGATAACTTTGCAGATTACGACACAATATTTATCGGTTATCCTAACTGGTGGGGTGATATGCCTATGCCAGTTTATACATTTTTAGAAAGTTACAATTTTACAGGCAAAACAGTAATACCGTTTTGCACTCATGAGGGTAGTGGTGCAAGTGGAACAGACAGCAATATAAAAGATGTAACAAAAGCAACAGTAAAAAAACCGTTTGCACTTTATGGACATATTGCCCAAAATAGTAGAAAAGAAGCAGATAAAAAAGTTTCTAGTTGGTTAAAAGAAATAGGTTATTAATTAGCTGTATGTAGTGAAAGATACTTCCAATTTTGTGTTTGATGATAGGATAGAAATGTGATAAAATACTTAATCTAGAAGTTAGAAGGGTATCATCCGTATCTGTCTGCATCCGCTATGTTTTTATTGAGGATAAACAAAATGAAATATTCAGTAATTTTATTTTTTATTTTATTTGTTGTTGTTTGGGTAATGCATAAACCGTTTGATGTTCACAATACAAAATTAAAAAGATTTCACGAATGGTTTGAAATAGCTTTAATAGTTCAAGGTGTAATTGTTATAAATATATTTTTATTTAAAATATAATTTTAAAGGAGAAAAGAAAATGGCAAATTTCAAAAATACAGAAATAGGAACATTAAATGGAATTGCTACGAAATATGAAAATGGAAAAGTTTTTTTACACGATTTATTAGGTTTAACAAGTTGTGAAATTTCAGTAAATTCTATGCCTGCTGGAGTAAAACTTCCATTTAACCACAAACATAAACAAAACGAAGAAATTTATATATTTTTAAAAGGTGAAGGCATAATGACTTTAGATGGTAAAATATTAGATGTTAAAGAGGGAAGTTGTGTAAAAGTTTTACCTAATTCTGTAAGAACTATGGAATCAAAAACCGAACTTCAATATATCTGTGTTCAAGCAAAAGAAGGCTCTCTTAACCAGTTCGGATTTGGTGATGGTGAAATATGCTAGCTACGAATAGGAAATAATTCTAAAAGCCAAAATAGATCCCTTTTATAAAACCTATATATAGAAATTAAATTCTTTTAGATAGAAATTTTTATTTATTTCAAAGTATTTGTATTTGCACTCAAAATAAACATGAGTTTTATATAACTTGTAAATTTATAATTTTTATATATGGTTATATATTGTATATATATTGTATTGAATAGATATGATAAAGTATAAAGGAAGTGCTAGTGTTGTATATATTACAAAAATAGTTTAACTTAATTAGTATAAATTCTGCATTATTAACTTATAAAAAGTTTATACTGTATTGACAAGATAAAGAATATCTTCTAAAAATCAAAAAGATATATGACTAGAACAATTATTGATTAAAAAACAATTGAAAAATAAAACAGTTGAATGAATTGTAATTGTTGCTCCGTTCCTTTTGTTTTTCTATCCTTGCTTGAAATTATTGATTTTTTTAACTTTTAAATAAAAATTGCATAGAATTTTTAAAAAATATATCATTATAATATTATATTAAAATTAGAATATTAAATAAGGAGAATTTATAAGATGAAGATTTATCTTAATGGCAAATTTGTAGAAAAAGAACAGGCTGTAGTTTCTGTTTTTGATCATGGTGTTCTTTATGGAGATGGAGTATTTGAAGGAATAAGGGCATATAATGGGAGAGTTTTTAGATGTAAAGAACATATTGATAGACTTTTTGATAGTGCAAAAGCTATAGCATTAGATATCGGTATGACAAAGGAAGAAATGACAACAGCTCTATTGGATACATTAGAAATAAATAATTTAGAGGATGCTTATATCCGTTTAGTTGTAACAAGGGGTTCAGGAGATTTAGGGTTAGATCCAGCAAACTGCCAAAAACCTACAGTGTTTATTATTGCTGACAAAATTTCTTTGTATCCAGATACATTATATAAAAATGGTCTTGAGGTTATTACAGTATCAACTAGAAGAAATTCTCCAGATGCTTTAAGTCCAAACATTAAATCATTGAATTATTTAAACAACATAATGGCAAAAATGGAAGCCAAAAGAGCAGGTGTTTTAGAGGCAATTATGTTAAACAGAGAAGGATATGTTGTTGAATGTAGTGGAGATAATATTTTTATAGTAAAAAATGGTATAGTTTTTACTCCGCCAGCATCAGCAGGAGCATTAAAAGGTGTTACAAGAAATACATCTATTGAACTTTTAAAAAATAAATTGAAGTTGGAAGTAAGAGAAGTTTTAATTTCAACTTATGATTTATATACAGCAGACGAATGCTTTTTGACCGGAACAGCTGCAGAAGCAATTCCAGTTGTTAAAGTAGATGGAAGAACTATAGGAAACGGAAAACCGGGCGATGTTTTTGCAAAACTTTTAAAAGAGTTTAAAAGTTTAACAGCTTCTACAGGGGAGCCAATAAAAAGAAAGTAGCTTTTTTATTAGAATTTAATGTGGAAAAAAGTAAGATATGTTTTATATTTTGTAGTATTGATTATTATATTTTCTGTTACATATAACTTCAGAGAGTATTATTATGTTCCTGTAATTCAACAATCAATTGATAAAATTACGAATTCTAAACTAAAATTTAGAACTTTTTCGTTTGAATTACCTTTTAATTTAGTTTTATGTGATATTGTATATGATGACGAAGTTTTTATAGATATAGCAAAAATTGGATTTGAGCCGGTTAAGTTATTTAAAAATCTATCTGCACCTCTCAAATCCATTTCTTCTATACAAATAAACAAAGTAGTTTATATTCATAATCCTCAACATTGTTTATTTACCACAAATAAACAAAAAATGACCTTTCAAGAAATTAAATTCAAAATTTTACAACAATTTTTCTCTTTGTTTAATGTATTTTGTAGCATTAACAAAATTCAGGTGTTATATAAAGATAAATTGATTAAGTCTAATAATATAAATATAAATTTTAATAAAGGAATTGATATTTATAGCGAGTTTTTTTATTCAAACCAAATAATTCATACAAAAGGTAGTATAAAATTTGAAAAGCCTTTTATTATAACTGATTTTTATACAAAAATTGATGGAAACATAAAAACAAAATTTGATTTATTTGGAACTTATAATCTGATTGATAATTCATTTAAATATAATATTGATACAAAAGAATTATTTGTAAATAGATTAGACTTAGGAAGTATAAAAACAAACATAAAAAAAGATTCTACAACTTTTACAATAAATTCTAATGGAGCCAATATAAAAGCCTTTTTTAAGTCAACAGATTTTAGCTTTAATAATTATTGCTCTACAGGAACAATAAAGTTAAGAGATATTAACGATATATTAAATACTGACATAAATTACAATACAACATTAACAAATGGTTTTTTAGATTTAACAATTGATGCTAAAGATACTTTCGTTTTTGGAAATAATTTTGGTGAATTTAATTTAAAGGTAAATAATCAAAAAGATATTTATACTGTTTATGGGCATCACAACTCGGGTAAAAACTTTAATAGAAGAATTAAATCAAATAATATCTTTATTATTTGATAATAAAATG
>CAMVLN010000014.1 GCA_947168325.1 uncultured Elusimicrobia bacterium
AAATTACTCTGTATCTTCAATTGTTTCATTCTTTTAGAAAAATTGTTAAAATTTAACCCCAATTTAAAAGAATATACCAATCTTCTTACAAGAATAAAGCAAAATAAAAATTTTTTGGATGAAATATTGTTACATAAAAAAGAAAAATGACAACAGAAATTATTATAGGAATAATTTTAATTCTTACAAATGTTCCTGTTGGATGGGGAGGAGCATTACTTTGTGGATATTATGGTAAAAAAACTGGTAAAAAGTTTTTTTATATATTATCTGGTAGCATCTATATTCTATCTTGGGGTATGCTCTCGTTAGGTATTTTTTTGTGTGGTAAACAGTATGCTAAATATATATTAGAAAATTATGTAACTAAATATATAGTTCCTAGTGTTGTTGTTTGTATAGGTATTGTATTATTTTTATTTCTTATTTACAGAAAAAGATTATTTAAGAATTAAAAAAATAAGAATTTATTTCACAGTTAAAAATATTTGATATTTTTTGTATAATATTCTTGTGAGATATTTCATGATTCTATTAATTGCTGTTTTAGTATCTTCTTGTTCAATTTTAGATTATTCAAAAAGAGTTGTTGGGTATTCTGTTGAGAATTTCAAACAGGAAGAAAAGGGTAATTTTTCTCTTAATGTAGAATTGCCTATAAAAAAAGCATACAATAAGTGTAACTTATTTTTGTTTGAGAATAATATTCAAATTAATTTTAAAAATTGTAGAAAAAATTACATCGTTGCTAGTAAATTTTCATTAATTTATGAGTATACTCTAGATTCTACAGAGGTTGCTTTTTTTGTATCAGAAATTGATAAAAATAATTCGAAGATTGAAGTAATTTCCAACAATTCTAGATTGGCTAAATTTGTTTACAATAAGTTAGTAGTTTATATGAACAAATAAACTTTATTTTAATGTTTTTATTTCTTAACAATTTAATCTTTTTTTGTTCCTGCTATTAATAATAAATGTGTTACCCATAAAATTTAGATTGTTCATTACTTAACATTTCATTTCAATTATAAAATTTAGCTCATTGATTTTTTCAATATTATGTATTGATTTTTTATGTATGTGTTGCTATAATTCTAGGTTGGTTAGGAAATATTTATGTTGCAAAAAAAAATAAGATTATTATGTATTACATGTCCTAGAACAGATATTGGTTATGAAGAGCAAGTTGAACTTGCATGTCTTGGTGGTGCAGATATGATTCAGTTTAGAGACAAACAACTATCTGATAGTGTTTTATTCAATACATCTATAAAGCTACAACAAATTTGTAACATTCATGATGTATATTTTACAGTAAATAATAGAATAGACATTGCAGATATTTCAAATAGTGATGGTGTACATATTGGACAGAATGATTTACCTGTTTGGTATGCAAGAAAGATTTTAGGCAAAGAAAAAATTATAGGTCTTTCTGCTTCTAATTATGAAGAAGCAATAAATGCAGATAAATTAGATATTGATTACATAGGATATGGTGCTATTTTTTCTACACAAACAAAACCTGAATCAAAAGCTAGTGGACTTGATATTTTAAATAAAGTTAAGCAAAATTGTAAAAAACCAATAATTGCTATCGGTGGTATAAATGAAAAAAATGTTTATGATGTTATTAAAGCCGGTGCAGACGGTGTCGCTATTGTAAGTGCAATATGTGGAGCAAAAAACATAGAAGCACAAGCCAAAAAGATAAAAGAAATTATATTAAAGAATAGTTTGTAATATAGAATGTAAAATATATAGTCTATATTAAATCAAGTACATCTTTGATATATAATTTACAATGTGTAATGTACAATTAGTTATTTATTTTTTTAATTTGTTTTTTGAATTTACAAAAAATCCAAAAAAACAGAATTTTTTTGTAAATATTTGTGAATATTATAGATATATAATTTATAACTAGAAGTTTAAATTTTAGTATTAGATGTTCTAGTTAAAGGGAAAAAAATTATGACTTTAATAGAAAGTGCAAAACAAAATCAAGTAAGAAAAGAATTTGAAGAAGTTGCCAAATATGAACAAGTGTCAGTTGACTTTATTATGAAAGGTGTTGCTTCAGGAGAAATAGTAATACCGAAAAATATTAATAGAAGTTTAAAAATAATTAGAGCTGTTGGAAAAGGTCTTAAAACAAAAATTAATGCAAACATAGGAACATCTCCAGACCATATAAGTATAAAAGAAGAAATAGAAAAAATGAATATAGCCGTTAAATATGGTGCAGATGCGGTTATGGATTTGTCTACAGGTGGGAACCTTGTAAATATGAGAAAAGAAATATTGGAAAAATCTCCTGTGATGGTAGGCACAGTTCCTATATATCAAGTTGCTAGCCAAACAGTAAGAGCAAAGAAAAAAATTACACAAATGGATTCTGAAATGATGTTTGATGTTGTAGAACAACAAGCACAAGAAGGTGTAGATTTTATGACAATTCATTGTGGTGTAATTTGTGAAACTGTTGCTATGCTTGATAGGCAACCAAGACTTATGGGTGTAGTTAGCAGAGGTGGTTCTTTTTTAGTTAAATGGATAAAGGCAAATAAAAGAGAAAATCCTTATTATGAACAATATGATAGACTTTTGAAAATAGCAAAAAAATATGATATTACATTAAGTTTAGGAGATGGTTTTAGGCCTGGTGGAAATCCTGATGCTAGTGATGGTCCACAACTAGCAGAGCTATCAATACTTGGAGAACTTGCATTAAGAGCAAGAAAAGAAGGAGTACAAGTTATGATAGAAGGGCCTGGTCATATTCCATTAGATCAAATTCAGTCAAATGTTATTCTCGCAAAAAGATTAACTCATAACAGTCCTTTGTATTTTTTAGGGCCAATAGTTACAGATGTTGCACCTGGGTATGATCATATATCATCAGCAATTGGTGGTGCAATAGCAGCAAGTTATGGTGTAGACTTTATATGTTATGTCACCCCATCAGAACATTTAAGATTACCAAATGTTAATGATGTTAAAGAAGGTGTAATTGCAGCAAGAATTGCTGCACATTCTGCAGATATTGTAAAAAATATTAATGGAGCCAAGCAATGGGACTATGAAATGTCTAAATATAGAAAAGAAAGAAATTGGGAAAAGCAAAAAGAATTAGCATTAGACCCATTGAAGGTTGAACAAGAAAGAGCAAAAATTACTCCAAAACTTGAGGATACCTGTTCAATGTGTGGAGAATTTTGTTCAATGAGAGAAGAAAATGAAAACAGTTAAAGTAAAAGTTCCAGCAACAACTGCAAATTTAGGACCTGGATTTGATGTTTTAGGTGCAAGTTTATCATTGTATAATGAATTGGAAGTTTCTTTAGTAGAAAACTCTAAAAAAGCAAAATTTGTTGTACTAGGAGAAGGAAGAAAAATATTGCCTAGAAATGAAAATAATATTTTATGGAAAGCAATGAATGCAGTATTTTGTTTATTATCTGTAAATGATAAGTACAATTTAAAAAATTTCAACATAAAATTAACAAATAATATTCCTTTAAGTTCAGGTCTTGGCTCATCTTCAGCAGCAAGAGCAGCAGGAATAATTGCTGCAAATAAAATTTGTGGAAATAAGTTAACACTAATAGAAATGGCTCAACTTGGTGTAAAACTTGAAGGACATCCAGACAATATTATACCAGCTTTTTATGGTGGTGTGTGTATTTCAATAAATAACGGAGATGATAAAATAGAAGTTGTAAAATTGCCTATACCTAAAATAAAGGCAGTTGTTTGTACTCCGGGTTTTGAACTTGCAACAGAGAGGTCAAGAAATATTTTACCTCTAAAGTACGATAGAAAAGATGTTGTTTTTAATATAGCAAGAGTGGCTCTTTTAATAAAGGCTTTTTACATAAATGATTTTAAAGTTTTAAAAGAAGCTATGAAAGATAAAATTCATCAACCTTACAGAGCAAAGTTGATTCCTGTTATGCAAGAATTAATAGATTGTGCAGTTAAAGCTGGTGCTTATGGTGCATATTTATCTGGTGCTGGACCATCTATGATAGCTTTTTGCAACAAAGAAAAAGCACAAAATGTTACAAATGTAATGGCAAGAATTTGGAAAAGAGAAACCATTCCTACAAAAACTTTTATTTTGGATTTTGATAAAAGTGGAGCTATGTAGAAAGCAAAAACCTGAGCATCAGACAGCCAACTCTCAAATTCTAATTCTAAAACTTTGTAGGAGTTATTGTTAAATTATTTCGCCTTTATAATATCAAAATCTGTATATTTTCTTAAAACTTTTGGAATTATAACTGAACCGTCTTCTTGTTGATAGTTTTCAAGAATAGTTGCAAAAGTTCTACCAACCGCAACTCCAGAACCATTTAATGTATGAACGAACTCCCTTTTTTTATTAATCGAATTTTTATATTTACAATTTAATCTTCTTGCTTGAAAATCTTTAAAATTTGAACAAGAAGAAATTTCTCTATACATTCCTTCACCACTCATCCATGCTTCTAAATCATAAGTTTTCGTAGAACTAAAACCAATATCTCCACTACATAAAGCCATAACTCTATAAGGAATCTCTAACAATTGTAAAACCTCTTCTGCATCGTTTGTTAAAGTTTCTAGTTCTTTCATAGAATCTTCCGGTTTTACAAATTTTACTAGTTCAACTTTATCAAATTGATGATTCCTTATAAGCCCTTTTGTATCTTTTCCATAAGAACCAGCTTCTCTTCTAAAACATGCAGAATAAGAGCAATACTTTATAGGAAGTTGATTTTCTTCTAAAATCTCATCTCTATGTAAATTTGTAACAGAAACCTCTGCAGTAGGAATTAAATACATTTGATCATCTGTACATCTAAATAAATCTTCTTCAAATTTTGGTAATTGTCCTGTTCCCCTCATAGATGATCTATTTACAAGATATGGTGCTAAAATTTCTTGATAGCCATTTTTTTTATGTGTTTCCAAAAAAAATGATATTATCGCTCTTTCCAATACTGCCCCTTCATTTTTAAATATTGCAAATCTTGAACCTGAAATTTTTGATGCTCTTTCAAAATCTAAAATTTGAAGCCTTTCTCCTATTTCCCAATGATGTTTTGGTTTAAAAGAAAACATTGGTGGCTTTCCAACAACTCTCACAACAACATTGTTTTCATCATCTTTTCCAACCGGAGTTGTTTCATCTGGAATATTCGGAATTCTTAATAAAAAGTCTTCTATTTGATTTTCTATATTTAATAGAAATTTTTCCTTTTCTTGAATCCTCACTCTTAACTGATCTAATTCTTCAAGAAGTTCTTTTTGTGGTTCTTTTCCTTCTCTTTTAAGCTTTCCTATAGTTTCGGAAGCCTTATTTCTCTTTAATCTACTTTGTTCTACTTCTGCAATTATTTTTCTTCTTTCATTATCCCAAGAAACCAACTGATCAAAACTAATATTTTGATTCCTTTTTTTTAGACTTTCTTTTACATATTCAAATTTTTCCCTAATCAATTTAATATCTAACATTTTTCCTCTATAATATTAATTAAAACTATCATTATCTAACACATCTCTATTGTATATTTTTATATAACAATAATCAATCTTATGTAGTCGTTCATAACATATTGAACTTCTATACATACTTCATATTAAATATAAAAAATGATAGAATGGAAGGGTGTTTTGTTTTATTAGGATTATGGATTATAAATTATGAACAAAAATTTAAATGTTATATTTGAAAACAAGGATATTTTTATAGTAGATAAACAGTCTTATATTTCAGTATTAAAAAATGATGGGAATATAAAAGATATAACAATTATTGATATACTAAAAAAAGAATTCAATACAAATTTGTTTCCTATATCAACATTAGATTATGAAGCAACAGGATTGATTTTAATAGCAAAAAATAAAAAAGCTTATGACTTTGTAGCTAAACAATTTAAACAAGAAAAAGTATCCAAAATTTATCATATACTAGCAAATGGTATTATGGATAATATTGAAGGGACTATTGATAAGAATCTTATTGTAAATGAACAAACCACATCAGTAAATGATAGCGGAATAAAGTCCATTACAAAATATTTTGTGATAGAGCAATTTAAAAATTTTGCTTTTGTAAAAGTTCTTCCATTAACCACAAGAAAAAATCAAATAAGAGCACATTTTTGGTCTATAGGAAACACTCTTGCAATAGATAAAGTTTATGGTAGTGACGAACCAATTTTACTTTCTAACATTAAAAGAAGATATAAAGGAATTGAAAAAGAAAAACCTTTACTTAAAAGATTGCCACTACATCTATCACAAATAGAATTTGTTCTTCCGGAAAACAAAGAAAAAAGTGTTTTTAATAGTCCTTTACCAGACGATATTTCATTAACTTTAAAACAATTACGAAAATACAATAAAAGAGGTTAAAATTGTGTCTGGAAAAGTTTATTTTTTATCTTGGAATCAAAAAAATGAGTTTTATAATTTTTTAAAATTTGCTAGAGCTTTTGACCACATAAAAGCTAGGCAATTTGTAGCTATAAAATTGCATTTTGGTGAAGAAGGAAATCATGGTTATGTAAAACCAGAATATGCAAAAGTTTTAGCCGATATTGCAAAAGAAAAAACAGCATTCCCATATCTAACAGATGCCAGCACAATTTATATTGGTAAAAGATCAGATGCTTATCATCATTTATTACTTGCGAATAAACATGGTTTTACAATAGAAAATTGTGGTTGTCCAGTAATAATTTCTGATGGACTAAGAGGTAATGCTGCACAAGAAGTAGAAATTAATAAAAAACATTTTAAAACAGTTTCTATAGCAAGAGACATTTATTATACCGATTCTTTTATATTCTTAAACCATTTTAAAGGGCATGAAGTTGCAGGTTTTGGTGGAGCTTTAAAAAATATAGGTATGGGATGTGGAAGCAAAGCAGGCAAGTATGCCATGCATCACAACACTACCCCTGAAATTAATATAAAAAATTGTATAGGATGTAGCAGTTGTGTAAAATGGTGCCCACCAAAAGCTTTAGAAGTTGTAAACAAGAAAATAAAATTTAATAAAGAAAAATGTATAGGTTGTGGAGAATGTACAATAAGCTGTCCTAAAAAAGTGTTTGAACTTACTTGGAACGATAGTTTGAAAAATGTTCAAGAAAAAATTGTAGAAGTTTGTTATGGTGTATTAAAAAATAAAAAGAGTTTTAGTATAAGTTTTCTAAATCATATTACAAAATTTTGTGACTGTAATACAAGAAAAGATAAAGTTTTGTTAGATGATATAGGTATAGTAGCTGGAGCGGACCCTGTAGCAGTAGATCAAGCAAGTATAGATATTGTAAATAAAATTTATGGTAAAAACTTTATTAAAGAACTTTATCCAGATATAGACTATACAGTTCAATTAGATTATGCACAAGAACTTGGTATTGGTTCTAGAGATTACGAGTTAGTAGAATATTAAAAATTAATTTATTGTGTGGACTTGATATGAGACAACCAAACGGTCAAAACTTTTTAATAGACAAAAATATTGCATATAAAATTGTAGAAAGTAGCAATATATGCAAAGATGATTTAGTTATAGAAATTGGTCCAGGAAAAGCTGTGCTAACAGAAATTTTAAAAGATTATACCAACAATTTAATTGCTGTAGATATTGACTCTAATTTATCAACCGCACTACAGCAAAAATACAAATACAATAAAAATATTAAAATTATCAACAAAGATTTTTTGAAGTTTGACTTACCTCAACAAAACTTTAAAATCGTATCTAATTTACCTTATAATGTAGGAACTGCCATTGTTCAAAAATTTCTTCCAAACAAAAATTTTGTTTATGCAGTAATAATGTTACAAAAAGATGTTATTAATAGACTTATTAGCAAAGAAGGAACCAAAGATTATGGGTATATTTCTTTATTTAGACAATATTATTCAAGTGCAGAATTTTTGTTTGATGTTCCACCGGGATGTTTCAAACCTAAACCTAAAGTTATGTCGGCAGTAGCAAAATTTACAAATAAATTACCACAAGAACCAAATCTAAATTTTTTCCCTTTAATAAAACATTGTTTTACTATGAGAAGGAAAACTATATTAAACTGTTTATCAATATTTCTAAAAATTGATAAAACTAAAACAACACAAATTTTAAATGATAATAACATTGATATAATGTTAAGACCAGATAAACTTACACTTTGCCAATTTACAAAACTATCAGAATATTTAATTGACTTATAAGTTTTATTGATTGTATGTTTTGCACAAATACAATATCTCTTATTAATTAATTTAAGAATTACAACAAAATACACAAATTTATTAAGCATAAATTCATTTATCAGCTATAATCTTATCTATATCTTTTAATCTAAATTTTGTTGTTTATATATATATAATGTCAGAAAAAATTTTTACCTTTGCCACTTTTTCTATAAATAGTATTATTGTTGTTATCGTTTTTGTACATCTATATTTATTAGATATCATTTAATAATTTTTTTAAATTTCCTCTTTCCTACCTGTAAAATTGTTCCGTCTTTTATTTCAATTTCAGTATCTGTTGTCACTTTCTCGTTATTAACTTTTGCTCCACCCTGTTCTATAAGTCTTCTAGCTTCATTTTTGCTTGCAACCATTTTAGATATAAACAAAAGTTGAGATAATTTTATTTTATTTTTGTCACATTTATATTCTTCAATTTCTGTTGGCAAATCTTTGTCAGCAAAAATTTTATTAAATTCATCTTTTGCAGTTTGAGCTTCTTCTTTTCCCCAATATCTTTCAACAATTATCACACCTAGTTTCATTTTTGCTTCTTTTGGATGCATCTGTTTAATTTCTTCTAAATTTTCTTGAGTTAAAAGTTCATAATATACCATCATCAAATCATCTGATATAGACATTATTTTTCCAAACATATCCTGTGGTTTATCGTTTAAAGCAATATAATTTTTGTAAGATTTTGACATTTTTTTTACACCATCAGTTCCTACAAGTAGCGGCATAGTTATTACAACTTGTGGTTCTTGACCAGCATCTCTTTGCATATCTCTACCTAAAAGAAGATTAAATTTTTGGTCGTTACCCCCAAGCTCTACATCTGCTTGTAATGCAACAGAATCATAAGCCTGAAGCAAAGGATACATAAATTCAACAATACTTATAGGAATATCAGCTTTAAATCTTTTTTCAAAATCGTCTCTAACAAGCATTTGTGCAACAGTATGTTTTGAAGCAAGTTTTAAAAGTCCCTCAATACCAAGTTTATTCAACCATTTACTATTGAAAACAACTTCTGTTTTATCTTTATCTAAAATTTTAAAAACTTGATCTTGATAAGTTTTTATATTTGCCATTATTTGCTCTTCTGTCATCATAGGTCTTGTTGCTGACCTTCCTGAAGGATCTCCAATTCTTGCTGTAAAATCTCCAATTAAAAAAACTATAGTGTGTCCTAAATCTTGAAAAGTTTTTAGTTTATTAATTATCACACTATGTCCTAAATGTAAATCTGGTGCGGTTGGATCAACTCCTAATTTTATTCTTAATTTTTTTCCGGAGTTTAATTTTTTAACTAATTCTTCTTCTGAAATAATTTCGTTTGTTCCTCTTCTAATTTGTGAAAGTGCATCTATCTGTGACATATTTACCTCGTTATATTTTATTTATAAAGCTATTATTAAAACTTCTTTTGTATTATTATTACTTAAAGCATATTTATAATCTATTGTTTTAACTTCAATTTTATTTTTATACATTTTTAAAATATTTATTAATTCATCAATAGTTGGTATACCATTTTCTCTATAAGAAACAACTAATATTGATTTTTTATATTCATTTGAAATTTTAAAAATATTGGTTATAACAACATCTAACCACTTGTTTTCATCTTGAGTAAAATAAATATCTTTAAAATTATCTTGTATAAAGGTAGGATATTTTATTGAAAAATTAGTTGAATTTTTTATCAATGCAGTTGCAATATAACTATTAAATTTTAATATATCATTATAAAAAACTTGTTTTCCTTGTTTTTTAAACGAATAGCTTACACAACCTGTTCCACCAAAAGCATCTAACACTGTTTCAAATTTTAAATGTCTAGTATTATAATTTATCCAATCAACAAGTTTATATTTACTGCCCTGGTATCTTGTAGAAGGGGAATATGTTTTTTGATATTCAAAATCTAAATTATTAAATAAAGAATCTTTATAATCTTTTTGAATTATACTATTTAACATTTTTTATGTTCCTATAGCAAAATATTATGAAAAAATATTTTTTACCTTAATAAAGCCTTTTTAAAACATTACACATAGTATATATTTAATTTATATTTTTTAAATTGAAATTCTTTGTATTAATTTATACATTTCAACATCAAACTCAATTTGTTTACCACAAACTTCTTCAAAAGGTGTAGCTACAATTTTTCCTTTTTGAAAACCTACAAAAAAACCAGTTTGTTCTTCTTTCAATAATTTTGTTGCATAAGAACCAAAAGCTGAAGCTAATATTCTTTCTCTTGCTGTTGGAATTCCTCCCCTTTGAATATATCCTAAATTGCTGACTCTAACCTCAAGTCCTGTTTTTTCTTCTATTTGCTTCCCAAATTCAAAAGAGCTACCACAACCTTCTGCATAAGCAACTATAAGAGATTTTTTACCAGTATTACTTGCTCTTCTAAAATTGTCGCACAATTCTTCCATGTTTGGTTTAACTTCTGGAACGATTATAACTTCTGCTCCAGCAGCAATGCCTACTGCAAGTGTTAAAAAACCGTGATGCCTACCCATAATTTCTACAACAAATATTCTATCATGGCTTTTTGCAGTATCTCTTATCTTATCTATTGCATCAACTGCAGTGTTAAGAGCTGTATCATAACCAATACATTCTTCTGTTCCATAAATATCATTATCAATTGTTGCAGGAAGATTTATAACTTTTATACCTTCTTTATATAAAGCATTACCAGCAGCAAGTGAACCATCTCCACCGATAATTACAAGACTATCAATATTTAAATCACTTAAAATTTTTATAGCTTTTTTTCTACCAACTTCAGTTTTAAGTTCAGGGCACCTTCCAGTTCTTAAAATAGTTCCACCAAGATTTATTATTCCACTAACACTTCTTGCATCCATATTTACATAATCACCATCTAGTAGACCACCAAATGCTCTTTTAAAACCCACAATTTCAAAACCATGAAATATTCCTGTTCTTACAACAGCTCTCACAGCAGCATTCATTCCTGGTGCATCACCACCAGCAGTAATTATTCCTATTCTTCTTTTTGCCATATAACGAAACCTCCTCACATAAAACTAATACACTTATTTTACTCTATAAAGTTAGAATTTACTATATCATAAAAAACAAAAGAAAATTGCTAATTTATATAAAACCTAATAACTACTATATATACTATTGAAATGACTGAAATAATAATATTCTGTTGATTTTTAAGATGACAATTTAATTTATGGACAAGATTTTTAGAATTATTTAAAAACTTTTCACTCGCCCTGAAGAGGAGTTGAACCTCCAACCTTATCCTTAGGACGGATCTGCTCTATCCATTTGAGCTATCAGGGCAATTAATCAAATATGTCAAAACTACATATATGTATAGAAACTACACACAAAAAATCTCTTTATAGCACCTATCTACCATACACTTCCTTTTTCATATATCCATTTCAAAAATATCAAGATTTTGCTTTGCAAAATTTCAGTATTGTACTATAGAAGTATATGGGACATCTTTAAGCCTTTCTCTCCCGTTTAAAAAAGTTAATTCTATAACAAAAGCACAACCCAATACATTACCTTTCAATTTTTTTACTAACTCTATTGCTGCACTAACCGTTCCACCAGTAGCAAGTAAATCATCAACTATAAGAACATTATCTTTTTCGTTAATAGCATCAATATGTATTTCAATAGTTGTACTACCATACTCCAAATTATAACTTTTAGAAATTGTTCTATAAGGTAATTTCCCTTTTTTCCTAATAGGAACAAAAGGAACTTTTAACATTTGTGCTAATGATATTGCAAAGATAAATCCTCTAGCCTCCAAACCTACAACTTTTGTTATATTCTTACCTATATACTGTTTTGCCATAGAATCTATAACTTTGTTGTATACATTCATATCTAAAAGTAACGGTGTAATATCTTTAAATATTATTCCTTTTGATGGAAAATCCGGAATATCTCTTATTATTTTATTAACAATTTTCTCTATTTCCATATTTTTCCCTATAATTTATTACCAAAATCATTAGTTTGTCTTATATTTAACTGTATGTTCTAAAAATCAAAAACATACTATTTTTCTATTTTAACAATTCATTGTTTTAAAAATATAACTTTTAATCTTTTAACAGCTCTTAATTCTATTTGTCTTACCCTTTCTCTAGATAAATTAAATTTTTTACCTATTTCACTTAAAGAACATACAGGCCTATTATCTATGCCAAATCTCATCCGTAAAATTTCAGCTTCCCTTTCTGGTAACAGATTTATTGCCTTTTGAATACTTTGTGAATCTCTTACAATTTCTGCAATTGTTTCAGGAGTTTTTGTAATATCGTCTTTTATGTTATCTTTTTTTAATGTATCTAAATCGTCACTTACAGTTACATCTAAAGATGATATCTGTTCTAAAGAACAAATTATAAAATTAATTTCTTCAGCTTTTTCACTAGTGATATTAAGTTCTTTTGCTATTTCTTTCACTGTCGGCTCTTTATTTATTTTTGCCATCAAAATATTTTTAGTTTTTTTCCACTTGTTTATCATATCATATATATAAGATGGAAGCCTTATTGTCTTTGAATTATATTCTATAGATTTTCTAATGAACTGCTCTATCCAATATGTAGCATAAGTTGAAAATTTAATATCTTTTTTAGGTTCAAATTTTTCAACAGCCTTCATTAAACCGATATTACCATCAGAGATTAAATCCACTAAATCTACACCTCTTTTAGTAAATCTTTTTGCTATAGGAACTACTAAACAATAATTCAATTCTACCAATCTTTTTATTGCTTTTTGATTTCCTTTTTTAGCTTCTATCCAAAATTCTTTTATCTCTTCTTCTGTTGCTGGCTTAATATTTTTTAAATCTTTAAAATACGATTGTAACAAATCTAACATTTAAAAACTCTTCAACTATAATTGTTTTATACACTTATTATTTTTATCTACAAAAATAAATCTTGCTTTTACAGGTCTATCAGATAATTCAAAACCCATGATAATAACAATTTCACCTTTTTTTATAAGATGTGCAGCTGCACCATTCATACAAACCGTTCCAGATCCTGCTTTTCCAGGAATAACATAAGTTTCAAGTCTAGCTCCGGAAGTGTTACTTACAACTAATACCTTCTCCCCAATCCACAATCCAGCTTTGTCTATTAAATCTGAATCTATAGTTATGCTGCCTTGATATTCTAAATTGGCTTCTGTAACAGTAGCTTTAAATATTTTTGAACTTAAAACAAATCTCATTTTTATTCATTAGCCTCACATTATAAGTATTATATCTATTTTAAATTTTTTTCTGCTTCTTCTTGACATTCTTTGCAGTATCTCACCCAAGGTAAAGCATCTAGTCTTGCTTGAGGAATTTCTTTTTCACAACTTTCACAAGAACCAAAAACTCCTTTTTCTATTTTTGCTAAAGCATTGTCTATATCTTGCATAATTCGTTTATCTATACTACCTAACTCAAATTGCATTTCTCTTTCAGCACTTTGTGTAGCTGTATCTATTTCGTCCCCACCGGTTTCAATTTCTATTTCATCAACTTTTTTTGAATTAAGTTTGTTTGTTATAGATGCTTTTTTTTGTGTTAATGCCTTTTTGAATTTTGCTAATAATTTTTTGTTCATAATGTATAGCCCCCATCTAAAATAATTTTAATTTGCAAAAACTTTTACCATCTTCAAAACATTGCCTTCCTGTCCACTAATTCTTATACCTTTTGAAGCCATATTCACTAAATAATCACAAATCTCTCTTGAAATTCTTTCTCCAGGTATTACGACCGGTATTCCTGGAGGATATGGGGTCAAAACCTGTGCAGATACATGACCTACTGATTTTGTTAAAGGAATTTTTTTTATATTTTGCGACAAGAAAACTTCTCTTGGAGTCATAACCATTTCTGTTGCAAGGGATGGAATTTGCAAAATCCAATTTTTCTGTGTTCCTCTATATTTTTTACTAATTTCTTTTAATGCACTTACTAACCTTTGACCATCACTCATATCTGATCCTATACCCATAATTGCTATTAAATTAAATATATCCGAACAATCTACCTGTATATTATACTCTTTTGCAAGAATAGAATCCACTTCGTATCCAGAAAGTCCTGTTTTAGTAACATTAACTGTAAGTTTTGTTAAATCTAAATCGTATCCTCTATCTTTAATATCGTCTTTTGTTAAGCATCGCATATTAGGAATTTTTGTATTTATTTCTTTTCGCACCCAATTTGCTACCTTGATTACTTTGTCAAACATTTCTTGCCCATGTAAAACTGCTTGCCTTCTTGCTAAATCGATACTTGCAAGTGTAAGATATAATGGACTTGTTGTTTGTAACATTGAAACAATTTTTTTAACTCTATTTATATCAATAAGCTTTGAGTTATAATGTAAAACAGAACCTTGAGATAAAGCAGAAAGTATCTTATGTGTAGATTGAACACA
Source organism: uncultured Elusimicrobia bacterium (assembly GCA_947168325.1). Lineage (GTDB taxonomy): Bacteria > Elusimicrobiota > Endomicrobiia > Endomicrobiales > Endomicrobiaceae > Ruminimicrobiellum. The sequence continues at coordinate 14,751 of CAMVLN010000014.1, forward strand.
TAAATCTGCTCCCGCATCAACTGCTGACATAGGCAATTGGTCATTAAATTTTAAATGCGGACCATGAGCTTCGTCTACTAACAATATTTTACCTTTTTTATGGCATAAATCTGCAATTTTGTTAACTTCTGTTACAACTCCATTATAAGTAGGACTTGTAATAAAAACAGCTTTTGTTTCAGGATACATATCTAAAGCATTTTTTATTTCGTCATAAGTTGAATTAAATATTATATCAAGTTTTTGATCTATAGTAGGTTGTAACCATATTGGCCAAACTCCAGAGAGTATAATTCCTCCCATTATAGACTTATGAGAGCTCCTTGACACTATTATAGAATCCCCTGGATTACAAGCAGATAAAAACATTGCAATATTTCCTACAGAAGTTCCATTCACCAAAAACAATGAATGCTTTACTCCGTAAGCATCTGCCATTAATTCCTCTGCTTTTTTTATCGGACCAACAGGATCATGTAAAGAATCTACTTCATCAAAAACAGTTACATCAAATTTATAGAGTGCATTCCCTGTAACATTTTTTAAAACAGGATCTATTCCTTTTCCATTTTTATGACCTGGTGTGTGAAATGATGTAACATTTCTGTTAGCATGACCTAAAAGTGTATCAAAAATCGGTACTTTATTGTGTTTATCCATATAAACCTTTTTAGTATATAAAATTTTTAAATAAATTTTTTTGCAGGAGTATTTTCTAATACTGCAGTTGATAATCCATTTTTACCTAACAGCTCAACAAAAGGATCTGGATCTAATTCTTCAACATTTACCATAGTTTTAACATCCCATGTTCCATTTGCTACTAATATTGCTGCCGTAACAGCTGGAACTCCTGCTGTATAACTTATTGCTTGTGCTTCAACTTCATTATAACAATCTTTATGATCGCAAATATTGTAAATAAATAGTTCCTTATTTTTATTATCTTTTTTACCTTTAATTAAACAACCTATACATGTTTTTCCAACATAATTCGGAGCTAAACTTTTTGGATTTGGCAAACATGCTTTAACAACTTTTAAAGGAACAACTTCTACCCCTTCAGCTGTTTTTACTGGCTTTTCAGATAATAAACCTATATTTTTTAATACTGTAAAAACATTTATATAATGATCGCTAAAACCCATCCAAAATCTTATAGATTTAGCTTTAATATTTTTTGAAAGAGAATGAAGCTCGTCATGCCCTGTTAAATATACTGGTTGTTTTCCAACCACAGGAAAATCATAAACTAATTTATCTTCATGAACTGGTTTTTGTACCCATTGATTATCTATCCATGTCCAAACTTTATGAAATTCCCTAAAATTTATTTCAGGATCAAAATTTGTAGCAAAATATTTTCCATGACTACCAGCATTTACATCCATAATATCTATTGTAGCTATTTTATCAAAATGATGCTTTACTGCTAAAGCACAATAAGAATTTACCACACCCGGGTCAAAACCACAACCCAAAATTGCTGTAATTTTGTTTTGTATACATCTATCTTTTCTTTTCCATTCATAGTTTGCATACCACGGCGGATTTTCACAAACTTTGTTTGGCTCTTCGTGAATTGCTGTATCTATATAAGCAGAACCTGTTTGAATACAAGCCTCTAATATTGACATATTACAAAAAGCACTTGCTACATTTATGACTATTGAAACTTGAAGCTCCTTTATTAACTCTATTAATGCAGAAACATCAAAGACATCTATTTGCTTGGAACTAATTTCGTTATCGGGATTTTTATAATTATTCTTCCTTTTTATACTATCCAATATTTCATTACAACTTTTTAAAGTTCTGGATCCAATATACATTTTTCCAAAAATATCGTTGTTTTGTGCTAATTTATGGCAAACAACATGTGCCACAGCCCCAGCCCCAATAACTAAAACATTTCTTTTCATCTCAAGCAATTGCCCCCCTAAAATTTAGTTACTATCTTTTTAAGATAAATTATTAATAAAATCTTTATATGTAAAATTCCTTATAAGGTCAATTTTTCCATTTAATCTTTTTACTACTATTGACGGCATTTTAACACCATTAAACCAATTCATTTTTACCATACTATATCCGGCAACATCTTCAAATTCTATCTTATCGCCAACTTTTAGTGGCTTTGAAAATTTATATGTTCCAAACACATCTCCAGCTAAACATGTTCTTCCTGCAACAATATATTCGTATTTTGCATTTTTTTGTTTTGCCATTTTTGCAGGAGTATGATAAGTAAGCAAATCCAACATATGAGCTTCAGTAGAAGAATCTACCACTGCAATATTTTTTTCATTTTTTGTTATATCTAAAACAGATGTAACAAGTTTTGCACTCATTGTAATAGAAGACTCGCCCGGCTCTAAAAAAATTTGTACATTATATTTTTTTGAAAAATCTTTCAGTATTTTACAAAATTTTTCAATATTATAATCAGCCTTTGTAAAATATATTCCGCCACCAAAACTTATCCAATTAACTTTTTTTAATGCAGTGCTATATCGTTTTTCTATATAAATAAATGATTTTTCTAAAAAATTAACATCTTCATTTTCACAATTAAAATGAAACATTAATCCATCTATTTTATCTAAATTACTCAAAATTTCTTTTTTATTTATTACTCCAAGCCTAGAATATTTTCTTGCAGGATCTGCTAAATCAAAATTGCTATAACTTATTTTAGGGTTAACTCTTATTCCTAAATTTTTATTTTTTACTATTGGATAAAATCTTTCTAGTTGAGATATTGAATTGAAAATTATTTTATCTGCAAATTTTTTTAATTCTAAAATTTCTTCTTTTGGATAAGCAACAGAATATGCATGAACTTCTTTACCAAATTTTTCATAACCTAATTTAGCTTCATATAAAGCACTACTCGTTGTTCCATCCATATATTTTGACATTAAAGGGAAAACACTCCAAGCAGAAAAACATTTCAATGCTAATACAAACTTAGCACCAGATTGCTTCCTAATATATGCAATCTTTTTCATGTTTTCTAAAAGTTTCTTTTCTTCAATTAAGTAATATGGTGTTTTTATATTCTTTTTATTCATTTCTAAACCGGATAAGTTTATAAAATATGCAAAAAAAAAGCAAAACAATTTAGGATTAAAGAAAATTAGCCATTTTTGAAAGGTGAAAAAATTCTATAGGAGGGAAAAATCTAATATTGAAATTAAGATTTCTATGAAGTCTAACG
>CAMVLN010000015.1 GCA_947168325.1 uncultured Elusimicrobia bacterium
GTGGTATTTTTTTTAGTAATTTTTTTTCAAGTAATTACTTATGAACAAATAAAAAATAAAAAAGATATTGAAAGTAAAAATATTTTTGATATAGCAGAATTATCTTTAAAATTAGAGAATCACAGTTTATTGGTATATAAAGATAAAAAAATATCATATCAAGACGAGCATGGAATTAAACCTTTATTAATACAAATTAAAAAGAAAGGTTTAAAAGATGCAATAGTTGTAGATAAACTTGTAGGCAAAGCTGCAGCTTTGCTTATGGTTTATGGAGGAGTGAAACAAGTTCATACAAATATTATTGCTAAAGATGCAATGATTGTTTTTGAGAAATACAATATAAAATATTCGGCAAATGAAATTGTTGAATATATTCAAAACAGAACAAAAGATGGTTTGTGCCCTATGGAAGAAAAGGTAAAAAATATAGATAAACCTAAAAAAGCATATAAAATATTTAAAAAAATTAGTAAACTAAATTAAATAAAAATATGAATAGAATATATGTTTTAAAGTCCGCACTATTAACAACAATATAGTCTATATTGTTGCCTGCATGTAAAAAAGTAACAAATTCCAAAATATAAAAAAGCATATGTTAAAACCGATCTTGCAATTTACGATCATGTTGTGCAAAACAGCAAAACCGAAAAAGATAAAAAAGTTTCTGCTTGGTTAAATATAAATGTAATATAAAGTGTTTATTTAAAAAGTTGTTCTACATTGCCCTTAAAGATTTTGTTTTTCTGCTTTTTGGTTAAAAGTTTAGTTTTTTCAAGTTTTTCTTTTTGCGGTTGAATATATTGTTCAGAAGCATAAGGATAGTCGCTACCGTACAATAAATGCTCTGAATTTGTAATATTTAGCAAACCATAAAGTTGATTAGGAACGGGAAAACCTGCCAAATCGTAATAAAATTTAGAAAGTGTTTCTTTTACGGACGGGAGTTTTTTCCCTGCTTTTAATTCTAACAAACCTTGCATTGCTTCCAATCTGTCTGCCAATGCACAAAGTAATGCTCCACCATGTGGTATAACAATTTTTATATTTGGATATTTTTCCAATGTTCCGCTTAAAATTATATTCATAACGGTTAATGTTGTTTCTTGTAAATATTGAACTACTGCGGGAGGATAACCTTTAAAAATAGTATCAGGAATTTCTGTTTGTGAAACAGGATGTAAAACAATAACAGCTTTTCTTTCATTAAGTTTTTCAAATATAGGTTCAAAATATTTTTCACCTAAATAAATTCCGCCTGCATTTGTAGGTAATTTGATACCTACAGCATTAAGTATGTCGTAAGCATAATCAATTTCTTTTATTGATTCTTCAACATTCGATAAAGGCAATGTTGCCAAAAGTTTAAATCTTTTGGGATATTTTTTTACGATGTTGTAGCCTTCGTTATTTATTTGTCTTATAATATTAATAGTTTCTTTTTTATCGTTCCAATACGGATGAGGAGAAGATAAAGAAATGTAAGCTGTTTTTATGTTAAAATTGTCCATAAATTTAAGTTGTTCTTCAACGGAATACTTCGGCAAAGGCAGCCCGTCGGATTCTGAACCGTTTATTCCGTGCTTTAAAAGTGCTTGTTTATAACATTCCGGAATATAGTGTTGATGAATATCGTAAATTTCCGTTTCTTTTGCAAAAGAATGAGTTTGAAAACATAGTAATGAAATAATTGTCAAAATAAAAAGTTTTATTTTCATAAATTTCCTCCAGGTTTGTTAAAATATGTATGAATTTTAACAAAATATTTTTGTATTGACAAGATGTCAGAATAGTATTATAATACTGCTATTGACACTATGTCAATAATATTTTTGTAACGAGGAAACTTATGAACAGCAAATCTTTACCTAAAATTGTACTTGGTGCTTGGGCTTGGGGGAATGCCGGAACTTTTGGACATAATTTTATGCAAGGTACTTTAAAACCTATTTTCGATACTGCAATGAAAAACGGGCTTAATCTTTGGGATACGGCTTATGCTTACGGAATGGGAACATCGGAAAAGGTTTTGGCTGAATTTATAAAAGATTTGCCGAGAGACCAATATTTAATATCCGACAAATTTACTCCTCAATGTGTGGATAAGAATTCTGCTACAGCAATGAAAGATATGATAGAAATGCAATACAAGATTATGGGAATAAATAAGTTTGATATTTATTGGATACATAATGTTTGGAATGCCACTAAATGGATAACCGAACTTGCAAAGTATTTTGAAGGGAAAAAAGATGTGCCGTTAATAGGTGTTTCCAACCATAATCTTGAAGAAATAAAACAAGCAGATGAAATTTTAAAAGCTCACGGTTTAAAACTTTCTGCCGTTCAAAATCATTACAGTCTTATAAATCGTTCTTCAGAAAAATCTGGCATTTTGAAATATTGTAAACAAAATAATATTTATTTCTTTTATATGGTGTTAGAACAAGGTGCTTTATCCGGAAAGTATGATACAAAAAATCCTATGCCGGAAGATTCTGCAAGAGCACAGATATATAATCCGGTATTAGACAAAATTGAACTTTTAACTGCTAAATTACAGGAACTTACTAAAAAATATAATGTTGAAATTGCACAAATTCCTATAGCATGGGCAATTTCAAAAGGAACACTTCCTATTATAGGTGTAACAAGAGTAAAACATGTTGAGGATGCTGTTAAAGCTATAAATATAACACTTACACAAGAAGAAATTACTGAACTTGAAAATTTTGCTGAAAATTTACAAATAAATGCAATACGGTTTTGGGAAAAAGAAATGAAATAATAATATGGAGCAAAAAAATGAAATACATAAAACTCGGTAATTCTAATTTAACTGTTTCAAGAATATGTATGGGATGTATGGGATTCGGTGATGCTTCAAGAGGTCAACACAGTTGGACAATAGATGAAAAACATTCAAGAGAAATTATAAAAAAAGGACTTGATTTAGGAGTTAATTTTTACGACACAGCAATAGGATATCAAAGCGGAACAAGTGAACAATATGTAGGTAAAGCTTTAAAAGATTTTACATCAAAAAGGGAAGATTTTGTTATTGCAACAAAGTTTCTTCCGAGAATAAATGAAGAAATAGAAAACAATATAAGTGGTCAACAACATATTGAAAATATGATTAACACAAGTCTTAAAAATTTGAATACAGATTATGTTGATTTATATATTTATCACATGTGGGATTGGCTTACACCTATAGAGGATATACTTGAAGGTTTAAACAATCAGGTAAAAGCCGGAAAAGTAAGATATATAGGTATATCAAACTGTTTTGCATGGCAGTTGGCAAAAGCAAATGCAATTGCCGAAAAAGAAAACTTTGCAAAATTTGTTTCAATTCAAGGACATTACAATTTAATTTTCCGTGAAGAAGAAAGGGAAATGGTTCCTTTTTGTAAAGAAGAAAATATTGCATTAACACCTTACAGTGCACTTGCCAGCGGACGACTTTCAAGAAAGCCAGGAGAAGAAACCAAAAGGGCAGTGGAAGATAAATATGCAAAATTTAAATACGATTCAACCGCGGAAAGCGATAATCTTATTATAAACCGTGTTGCCGAAATTGCACAAAACCGTAACTTAACAATGACGGAAATTTCTCTTGCCTGGCTTTTAACAAAAACAACATCTCCGGTTGTGGGTGCTACAAAAATACATCACATTGAAGAGGCAGTAAAAGCTGTTGATGTTAATCTTACCGATGAAGAAATAAAATATTTGGAAGAACTTTATGTTCCGCATAATCTTGCGGGTGTTATGGCGCAAAACAAACCTTCTGCTGCCAACGAAAAACATGTGTGAACAACCGGAGATCAAAAAATTGTAAAATAACAATAAGGAGATTAAAATGAAAAAAATATACGGTGTAATGATTTTGTTTTTAACAACGGTATTATTGGTATCTGTTTCTTATGCCGGAGAAGAAGTTACAACAAACGACGGTGCAATAACAATAAATATATACTACAGCGGTAAAAAAGGAAATGCCAAGAAGTTTGTTAAAGAAATGGAAAAGTCCGGAACTGCGGATGCTATTCGTAAAGAAAAGGGAAATATAAGATACGAATATTTTTACCCTGCAAACAGTAAAGATACCGTTCTTTTAATAGACAGTTGGGAAAACCAACAAGCACTTGATGTTCATCATGCTTCACCTATGATGGGAAAAATTGCCGAACTCAGAAACAAATACGATTTACACATGAAAGTTGAAAGATATGTTGAAGATGTAAACGGTATTCCAAAATCCGATGATAAGTTTATACAGAAATAAAAAATCGTTTTGCAATTTTTGATGTGCGGATGTATAGAAGAATAGATGTACGGGAGCGACAACTGCAAAAATTTGTATAACAAATTTAAGCGAGGTTTAATATGTTAAGTTCAAAAGAGTTAATAAAAACAAGAAAAGAAGAAATTGTTAATGCATGTGAAAAACTTTATAAAATTATGAGCTTTAAAGATATCACAATGAAAGTTATAGCTAAGTCAACAACGTTTACAAGAACTTCAATTTATAATTATTTTTATACAAAAGAAGAAATTTTTCTTACATTAACAAAAAAAGAATATGACCTGTGGAACAAAGATTTAACCGAAATAATTGAAAAAAATGAAAAACTTTCTAAAGATAATATTGCAAAAGAAATAGCAAAAACTCTTGAAAAAAGAGAACAAATGTTAAAACTTGTAAGCATGAATCATTTTGATATGGAAGCAAACAGTCGTCAAGAAATACTTATTGAATTTAAAGTATCTTTCGGTAATTCAATAAAATTGCTTTCTAACATTATAAAAAAGTTTTGTTCTAAAAAAACAGATAAACAGATACAAGAATTTATTTATTCTTTTTTTCCGTTTGTATATGGTATATATCCCTATGCTATAGTAAATTCTAAACAGAAAAAGGCTATGAAAAAAGCAAAAGTCGGTTACATTTATCATAACATTTATGAGTTAGCATATTCATGTATAAAAAAATTATTATAAAAATATTTTGAGGTATAAATGGATAGAAGGAAATTTATAAAAAATACATTGTTGGCAGGTGCTGTTGTTGCAACAGAAGTGATACTAAATAAAGAAGTTTTAAGTGAAAATAATAATACGGAGAAAAAATCTATGAAAATATTGATAATTACCGGCAGTCCGAGAAAGAACGGAAATTCAAATTTTCTAGTAGATAATTTTAGAAAAAGGACATCAAATTTTCAGGTTTGATTCTGCATTTAAAAAAGTTCATCCTTGTATTGCATGTAATAAGTGTGGAATGAACGGAGACTGTATTTTTAACGATGATTTTAATTATGTTAGAGAAAATCTTGTTGATTCAGATATGGTAGTATTTGCAACACCTATGTATTATTTTGGAATTTCCGCACAAATAAAAACGGTTATAGATAGATTTTATGCTATTAATGGTAAAATTCATATTCCTAAAAAAACAGCTCTTATTATGACTTATGCCGATACTGAAGAAAAAGAAGCCCAACCTATAAAAAAACATTTTGAAACATTAATCAATTATTTAGGATGGACAAATGTAGGTGAAATTGTAGCATCCGGTGTTTGGACACAAGGCAGTGTTAAAAATACTAAATACCCTAAAATGGCTTATGAGTTAGGAAAAAATTTATAACGCCAATTTATAATGTATAATCATGAAGAATTGAAATAAATGACCTAATTTCATTGACTTTTGGTCAGTTATTTTTGTATAATAATTATATTATGAAAAAAATAATAAATAAAAGAAAAGAACAATCCCTAAAAACTCGTCAGAAAATTTTAGATATTGCATCAAAACTTGTAGCTAAAAAAGGGCTTGATAACTTAAATGTGGAGGATATTACCGAAGCATGCGGAGTGGCAAAAGGAACATTTTATATTTACTTTAAACATAAAGAAGATATTGCTTTTGAACTTTGTCGTCCATCTTTTGAACAAATAAAGCTAAATTTTCTTAATGATAAATATTCAAATATATTACAAAAACTTACACAGTATTTTAATTCATTTATGTATGAGGTTCAAAGATACGGAATAAATATATGCAGAGAATGGATAAAGGGTGTTATTGATCCGAAAACAGCACCTACAAATATGGATTCTAAAAAATGGCAATATGATATAAATATGTTACAAGATATATTAAAAACCGCTATAGAAAATAAAGAATTGAAAAAAAATACCCCCATAGATTTAATTTCAAATGTTATAATTTCACAACTTTACGGAATGATGACTTGTTGGTGTATGTCGGATGCTGATTTTGAACCTGATAAGTGGACAAAAAAGTTTTGCGATATTCAACTTGAAATATTATTAAAAAAATATATTGTAAAGGTAAAGGAGAAAAAAATGAAAAAAAATTATGGTTTTGGTTAAGTGTGATGTTATTTTTTGTTGCTGCAAACGGCTCTTTTGCGACAAAAATCTAAAAAAATTTTAAAGCATTTGCAACTATAAGTATGTTTACCAGCTGTGTTGTAAAAAAAACGGATTTTTAACTTCCCAAATTAATATTGTTCTAGAAAGGTTGCAATAAGCATGTGCTGCAATAGCAAAAGAAGTTGCAGGCGGAGAAATTGCATATACACCCGATATGAGAGATATGCCGGAAGAAAAAGCAAAGGATTTACCTTATGACCTTTATAGAGACGGATATTATTATTACGGCAAAACACACAGACATCCAAACTCAACATTCAGTTATACCGTAAGCAGTTTGGTAGATTTGATGAGTTTTGATGCATCGGATAATGTGGATTTAATAAACCAACCTCTTTTAATGATTGCGGGCTCCAATGCCGATACTCTATATAAGACAGAACAAGTTTTTTCAAAAGCAGTAGGAACACAAGATAAAGAATTATTCCTTGTTAAAGGTGCAACACATATTGAAACATATTGGAAACAGGAATATGTTAAACAAATAGAAGAAAAATTAGCAAAGTTTTTCGGTGAAAAGTTAAAATAAAAATTTTGTCTTGCAACATTCATATACACATAGAAAAACAGAGGGACCGAATTTTTTGCAAAACAAAGATTTTAGGGAGAAGAAATGAATAGAATACTAAAAACATTAAGTTTAATAACCGTTTTAAGCATAGCATTGTTAAGTTGTTCCAAAGAAACGGTTGCTGTAAAACAAGGAGAAACAAATATGTTTTTCAAAGATAAAAAAGTAGCGATAGTTTATTTTTCTGTAAGCAATAATACTAAAAAGTTTGCCGAAACAATACAAAAACTTACCGGTGGAGATTTAATAAGACTTGAACCTGTTGTTGCTTATAATTCCAATCCTAACGAAGTTAAGCAGTTAATAGCTGAAGCCAAAAAAGAAACGGAATCCGATGCTCGTCCTGAATTTAAATCAATAAACTTTAATGTAGCCGACTACGATATTGTTTTTGTAGGTTATCCTGTTTGGTGGTACACACTTCCTATGATTTTCTATACTTTTTTTGATACTTACGATTTTTCCGGTAAAACTATTATTCCTTTTAACACTCACGAAGGTTCCGGTGAAGGCGGAACTTATTCCACAATAAAGAAATGGGAACCTAATGCAACTGTTTTGGGAGGTCTTCCGATAAGAGGCGGAAACTTAAAAAAAGACCAAACAGAAACAATAAAAAAATGGTTAAACAAAATTAACTTTTAGGAGTAAAAAATGAAAAAAATTAAACTATTAGTATTGGTTATGTCGGTAATTTTATTTACATCGGGGGCTATTATGGCAGAAACAAAAGCAAGTTCTTTAAGTTTAAAACAGCAGGCAATTGCTCAAGCGGCTTCTTATTCCGCAAGGGGCGATATGGAAGGTTTAAAACAGGCTTTAATTTCAGGTCTTGATGCAGGAGTATCAATTAACGAATTTAAAGAAATTTTAGTGCAAGTTTATGCTTATTGCGGTTTCCCTAGAAGTTTAAATGCATTGTCTATATTAATGCAGGTAACCGAAGAAAGAGGTAATAAAGATGACCAAGGAAAACTTCCGTCAAAAGTTAAAGGAAACAGTTTGAAATTCGGAACTAAAAACCAAACAGAACTTTGCGGCGGTCCGGTTAAAGGAAAACTTTTTGATTTTGCACCTGCAATTGAAGAATATTTAAAAGCACATTTATTCGGAGATATTTTTTCAAGAGATAATATAGATTGGCAAACAAGAGAACTTGCCACAATTGCAATGCTTGCTTCACGGAAAGGGGTTGAAGGTCAATTAAACAGTCATATAAATGTAGGCAAACATAACGGATTAACCGATGAACAAATTGATGAAATTTTATGTATAGCTTCCAAAACTGGAGCAGAAAATGTTTTGTTCGGTTTCGGTAAGGAAAATACGGCTTATGCAAAATATTTTATAGGTAAAAGTTATTTGCAGCCGTTGAATGCGGAACAGGTACAAATTGCAAATGTAACATTTGAACCGAGATGCAGGAACAACTGGCATATTCACCATAAAAGTGGACAAATTTTAATGTGTGTTCAGGGAAGAGGCTGGTATCAGGAATGGGGCAAACCTGCACAGGAACTTCATCCGGGCGATGTAGTAAATATTCCCCCCGAAGTAAAACATTGGCACGGTGCGGCAAAAAACAGTTGGTTTACACATATTGCGATGTCTGTGCCAGTAAAAAATAGTTCAACCGAATGGTTAGAACAAGTTAGTGATGAAGAATACAATAAGCTACAATAAATTAAAATTAAGGGGTTTTAAGTTTGACTATGGAAAAAAGAAAACTAAAAAATTTAGAAGTTTCAAAATTAGGTTTAGGGTGTATGGGTATGAGCCACGGTTACGGAAATCCGTCGGATAAAAATGAAATGGTAAAACCCATAAGAACAGCTTACGAAAAATTCGGTGTAACATTTTTTGATACGGCAGAATGTTATGGACCCTTTACAAACGAAGAACTTGTGGGTGAAGCTTTATATCCTATAAGAAATAATGTTAAAATTTCTACAAAATTTGGAATAACTTTAGATAAAAACCATAAACAAATGCTTGATTCTAAACCCGAAACAATAAAAAAATCAATAGAGGGTTCTTTAAAAAGATTAAGAACCGACCATGTTGATTTGTATTATATGCACAGAGTTGATACAAAAGTTCCCATAGAAGATATTGCCGGCTGTGTAGGAGAACTAATAAAAGAAGGTAAAGTTCTTAATTGGGGTCTTTCTGAAGCCGGCATTCAAACAATAAGAAAAGCAAATTCCGTTACACCAGTTACGAATTCAAAGCGAATATTCAATGTGGTGGAGAGAACCGGAAAAAGAATTGATTCCTACACTGGAAGAATTAAATATAGGTCTTGTTCCATTTAGTCCTTTAGGTAAAGGATTTTTAACCGGAACAATTAACACCGATACGGCATTTGCAAAGAATGATTTCAGAAGTATTGTCCCGAGGTTTTCAAAAGAAAATATGGAAGCAAACCAAAAATTCTTAAATTTTGTAAAAAATTTGGCCAAACAAAAAAATATAACACCGTCACAAATTGCACTTGCTTGGGTAAGTTCACAAAAACCATTTATAGTGCCTATTCCTGGAACAACGAAAATAGATAGACTTGAAGAAAATATAAAATCTGCGGAAGTAAAATTAACCGAACAGGAAATACAAAATATTAATAATGAAATAGCAAAAATAGAAATATCTGGCGACAGGTATCCCGCAGAGCTTGCTGCAAGAGTAGGGAGATAAATAATATATGCTATAACTTTTTATATCAAAAAACTAAAAATTTTTTAATAGTGGAGAAAAAATGTGGAAAATTTAAAGTTATCAAATGGTGTGGAAATGCCTTTGGAAGGGTTCGGAGTGTTTCAGATTTCAAACCCGCAAGAATGCAAAAATGCTGTATTAGAAGCAATTAAAACAGATTATCGTTTAATAGATACAGCTGCAGTTTATATGAACGAGGATGCCGTTGGTGCAGCAATAAAAGAAGCTATTGATACAGGCATTGTTAAAAGAGAAGAACTTTTTATTACAACAAAACTTTGGGTTAGCAATTTTTCTTATGAAGGGGCAAAAAAAGATTTTGACTGTTCAATGAAAAAATTAGGACTTGATTATCTTGACCTTTACTTACTTCATCAACCCTACGGAGATGTTTATGGTGCATGGAAAGCAATAACGGAACTTTATAACGAAAAGAAAATTCGTGCTATAGGTGTTTCAAATTTTTATATCGAAAAATTTACCGAATTTGCTGAAATTGTAGATGTAAAACCTATGGTAAACCAAATTGAGTTGCATCCTTTTTATGCACAATATGATGCAATTGAAAATATGAGAAAATATGGTTGTATTCCGCAAGCATGGGGACCTTTGGCAGAAGGCAAGCATGGCATATTTACACATCCCGTATTAACCGAAATAGGTAAAAAGCATGAAAAATCTGCAGCACAAATTGCACTTAAATGGAATGTTCAAAGAGGTGTTTCCATTCTTCCAAAATCGGTTCATCAAGAAAGAATAAAACAAAATTTTGATATATGGAATTTTACTCTTTCCGAAGAAGATATGAAAAAGATAGATGCTTTGGATTTAAAACATAGTGAAATTATAGACCATAATAATCCTGAAATTGTAAAATATATTTTATCCTTAAAAGTTTAGTAATTTAAAATTCAAAAGGAGTTTTTATGAAAATAAGAATTTTCGTATCAGTATTGATTGTAGCAGTGGTAGGAACAATTTTTTTATTAAAAAGTAATGATAACGGAGGTAGTGTTATGGCAGATACACAAAAAATAAACAGCAATAAAAAAGTTTTAATAGCATATTTTAGTACAAGATACTTCGACGACATAACAGCAAAATTTGCAGACACACTTGCTAAAGCAACAGGAGCTGATTTATTTGAAATAAAACCTGCCAAGCCTTATACAATTGCAGATTTGGATTTGACAAATAAAAAAAGTAGAAGTTCAGTAGAAATGGCCGACATCAACTCAAGACCAAAAATTGCAAACAAAGTTGTTGATATGAACAAATATGATGTAATTTTTGTAGGATTTCCTATTTGGCGGGATAGAGAGCCATCAATTATAGATACATTTATGGAAAGTTATGATTTTTCAGGTAAACAAGTTGTACCTTTTTCAATATCAGCAGGTTCAGGAATGATACATGTTATGTCTTCCAGCTGTTGCTATGTTGTATTTATAACATCAGGCAGTTCGGGAATGGGCAAGTCGGGAAGTATTATGCAAAAGTTAGCTCCAAAAGCAAAAGTTGACAGTGGCAACAGATTTCTTTCTTCTAGTGTCTCAGAAAACGATTTAAAATCATGGGCATCAAAGTGGTTATAATTTTTATATTAAATATCTTGGGTATAAATCTTTAGATATGGAACTTGATAGAAATAAGAAAAATGAAGCGAAAAATTTAGGAAAAATTAAATAGAAGAGGCTTTTATGAACAGAAGACAATTTTTAAAATCTGCATTGTTTACAACCATAGGTACTGTAGTTTTAGCGGCTTGTAAAAAAGTTGCAACTGATACAAAAAATTTAATAGATAAAGTTTTTACAAAAAAGTATAAAAATCTTGATATTTCTGTTGTAGGTTTTGGAATGATGAGACTACCTCAAAAAGATGGAGAACCAGATATTGAGAAAACTCAAAGTATGGTAGATTATGCAATAGAACATGGTATAAACTATTTTGATACCGCATGGTTTTACCACAACGGCAAATCAGAACTTGCAACAGGTACAGTATTAAGTAAATATCCAAGAAAAAGTTATTATCTTGCAGATAAAATGCCGTTAAGAATATTGAAAGATAAAACGGAAGTTATACCTATATTTGAAGAACAATTAAAAAAATGCCAAACGAACTATTTTGATTTTTATTTAACACATAACATAAATAAAAGAGAATGGAAAGTTTTAAAAGAATGTAATGTTTATGAACAGCTTTTAGAAAAGAAAAAAGAAGGCAAAATAAAATATTTAGGTTTTTCTATACATGATACACCTGAACTTTTAGAAGAAGTAGTAAATACTTACAAATGGGATTTTGTTCAACTTCCTATTAACCCTATAGATTGGACGACAGTTGATGCAAAAAGGCAATACGACATTGCAACAAAAGCAGGAATTCCTATTGTTGTAATGAATCCGTTGAAAGGTGGGCAACTGTCAACATTAACAGAAAAAGCTGCTGAAATATTAAAAGCAGAAAAGCCAAGTGCTTCTCCATCATCTTGGTCTTTAAGATATTCTGCAAGTTTACCTAATGTATTTGTTGTTTTAAGTGGTATGAGTGAACTTGAACAGGTTATAGATAATGTTAAAACTTTTATAAATTTCAAACCATTAAGCCAAAACGAGCAAGCCGTTCTTTCAAAAGCAATAAATGTTTATAATTCTTCAGGAGCAATATCTTGTACTTATTGCCAATATTGTACAGGATGTCCTGTAGGAATAGATATTCCTAAAAATTTCTTAATATATAACCAATATAAATCTAACAATAGAAAAGATAGATTTATTATAGCTTACGAAACAATAAAGGAGGAAAATAGAGCCGATAAATGTATAAATTGTGGAATATGTAAAAATAAATGCCCGCAAAAACTTGATATTCCAAGTTTATTAAAAGAAGTTTCAAATGTATACAAAAGTTTAAAATAATATTTTATACAGATAAAAAATAATATAGATTTTTATTCAAACAATGTAAGTTGTTTTGGTGAAATTTCTTCCGCTAAGAAATATTTTTTATTTTTTAGCGGATATTTCTGTTTAAGTTTAATCAACATATTATTTAGTTTATTTTCATAATTTGAATTTATATAAGCACCGTTATAATAAGAGTTTATTTTATTGTACAAATGTGGCAATTTCCCTTTTATAAATTTAAAAAAATTTATTTTTGTTTCCCCTCTTAAATTTAAAATATCTGTAATATAATAATTTACATTACAATCTTTGGCATTAGAAAATAGTTCGGCTAAATTACTGTAAGAATCTGTAATTTCAGGAATAATCGGCATTATGTGTATTCCAGTTAAAACATTCGTTTTAGAAAATTCTTTTAAAATATTAAGTCTTTCCATTGAAGTTGAAGCATTTGGCTCTATAAGTTCTCTAACTTTTTCGTTTACAGTTGTAATTGTAGTAGCTACATTAACTGATGCAACTTTAGAAAGTTCTGCAAATAAATCAAAATCCCTTAATATTAAATTTGACTTAGTAGATATAATTGCCGGGATTTTATATTTTATAAGAAGTTTTATAATATCTGGCATTAATTTATATTCTTTTTCTATTGGTTGATAATTATCTGTTACTCCACCAAGATTTATAACTTCTCTTTTTCCCCTTTTACTAATTAACTGTTTTTCTAAAACTTCAACTATATTTTTCTTTACATAAATTTCATCAAAAAAATCAGTTGAGTTCATATACTTATGTGAATATTGTGCAAAACAATATTTACATTTATGAAAACATCCTCTATAAATATTTAAATCAAAATGATAAGGCAAAAAAGAACTAACAACTTTGTTACATGCACTCTTACAATTGATTTCTATATATTTAGGCATTTTTATTGCAAAGATTTGTTTGATTTATTTTAAGAGAATAAATCTCTTTCATCTAAAATACCTATAGGTTTGTTATCTTCATCAATTATAGGTATATTATCAATATTCTTTTCTTGTAATATTTTTTGAGCATCTACTACAAGCATATTTGGTGTTATTGTTGAAGGTTTTTTAGTCATCACTTCAGATATATTTTTTTTCAATAAATTATCGTGCAATTGAATTTGCCTTCTTAAATCACCATCTGTAAAAAAGCCTACAAGCTTTCCATCTTTATCTACAACACTTGTAGCACCTACTCTTGTTCCGGTCATAACTAACAAAGCATCTTGAACACTAGCAGTATCTTTTATCACAGGATTTTCTTTACCTTTTCTCATAATTTCTTTAACATTCATTGTAAGTTTTTTGATTTTATTTCCAATAGCTCCCAATGGATGAAATATAGCAAAATCTTCTTTTTTAAAACCCTTTCTTTGTGAAATCACTAATGCTAAAGCATCTCCTAAAGCAAGTAATGCTGTTGTTGAAGATGTTGGTGCCAAATTATAAGGGCAAGCCTCTTGGCTAACAGAAGAATCTATAATAACATCACAATCTTTCCACACTTTAGCTTTTATTTTACCAGTAATTGCTATAACTTTAATTTTCATTTTATGTATTACTGGCAGAACCTGTTTTATTTCTTCTGTTTCCCCAGAATAAGATATCATAATAACAATATCATTCTTCATTATCATCCCTAAATCACCATGTAAACATTCTGCAGGATGCAAATATATTGCTGGAACACCAATAGAAGCCATAGTAGCTGCAATTTTTCTACCGATATGTCCTGATTTTCCAAGTCCAACAATTACAACTCTACCAGATATAGTTTCTATTAAAGAAACAGCTTTAATAAATTGGTCATCAAGATGCTTAATTTGTTCTTTTATAGCTTCGGCTTCAATATTTAATGTATCTATAGCTCTTTGTATATTTATATTAATATTGTTGTTATTGTCCATTTTTATTATCTTAATTATAATCTATAAACTATGGGCTTTCTTTATAAAGTTTGCCATTTTATTAAAATCTTTTCTTCTTTGAAGTCTTTCTATTGTTGTATCAGCTTCAACTCCATAAGGTTTTACTTTTTCTACAATATCATTGACATTATCTGCTGAAATATCACCTGTTATGAAATAAGGAACTGCTATTTGTTTAAGGCTACTAAGAGCTTCAAGTGCTATTGTTTTATTTCCATGCTCGTCAGTTATAGAAATATCTAAAACAAAATAATCTACATTACCAACATATGTTTGCAATTTTAAAATATCAGCCACACTTGTGAACTTCATATATTTAAAAATTTTTACCCCTAATGCAACAGATATAGCTTTACAAAATTCAGGAGTTTCACTACCATTTAATTGAACAATTTTTATTCCTGTCTTCTTTACAGTTTTAGTTATTGTTTTATGATCGGAATCTAAAAAAATTCCTACAGCCAAAACAAAAGGTGGTAATTTTTCATTTACCTCCTTCAATATTTTATCTGAAACTTTTTTTGGAGAATCTTTTATTAATTGAAAACCTATATAATCTGCACCTAAATTAGTTGCATTTAAAGCATCATCATAATTTGTAATACCACAAATTTTTACTTTTAGCATTATATCCTCAAACAACTAAAGTTGTTTCCATACATTAATATTATATATATCCACTAACTTTTTGTTTTATAAAAAACTTCTATTTTCCATAAACTTTTTTTGGATCAAAAACTTTTTTACCAACAATTCTTGTGTTACCTGTAAATGAAATTTTTCTATAAAAACAACTTCTATATCCTGTATGACAAGCCGAATCACCAACTTGAATAACCTTTAATAATATACAATCAGCATCACAATCATAATAAATTTCTTTTACTTTCTGTATATTTCCAGATTCTTCACCTTTTATCCAAAATTTTTGTCTTGATCTACTCCAATAAGTTGCTTTTTTTGTTTTTAAAGTTCTTTCAAAAGCTTCTGCATTCATATATGCAACCATTAAAACTGTTCCATCTTTGTAATCTTGAACAACTGCAGGTATTAACCCATTCTTGTCATACTTTAATTGTTTCGTAATTTCCAACATATCACTTTTCCTCCACCTACTATCTAGAAATAGCAAAACTTACACTTTTCTATTTCATCTAACAAGGTATTAATGTCTCAAGAAATTTTTAAACCTACAACCAATCCTCAATAATCTTTTCTGTTGTTTTAATAACTCCATACATCCATCATTAACTCACTTAAAATCTTTTTAATCTTCAAATTCGCTATCCGTCTATATTATAATCTCATTATTTCATTTTTTCTTTAAGGCTTCTATAGCTTCCTCTAATTTAAAATCTTCAGTATATAATGCTTTTCCCACAATAGCACCTTTAACACCATACTTTTCTAACTTAGCAATTTTCTTAACATCATCAATAGTTGTTACCCCACCAGAAGCAATAACATTCATTTTACTTGCTTTAGCAATTTTTTTAAGCTCATCGATATTAGGTCCTTTTAACATTCCATCTTTAGTTATATCAGTATAAATGATTTCTTTAACACCCATTTCTTTTAACTTTTCTATCATTTCCTCTACTGTTACAGGAGTAATTTCTTTCCAACCACCAATAGCAATCTTACTTTCATAAACATCAATAGCAACTATAATTCTTTCTTGACCATACTTTTCTATTGCTTGCCTAATAATATTAGGATTATAAATAGCTACTGTTCCTAATATCACATAAGATGCACCTAAAGTAAAAATATCTTCTATTCTTTTCATATCTCTTATTCCACCACCAACTTCAACTGGAATATCAAGACTTAAACAAATATTCCCTATAATTTGATTGTTTGTTTGATTACCAGAAAAAGAACCATCTAAATCAACAACATGCAATCTTTGTGCTCCTTTTGCTTTCCAAAGTTTTGCCATAAAAATAGGATCGTTAGAATAAATAGTTTCATCCGCTATTTTTCCCTGTTTAAGCATTACACAATTTCCCTGTCTAATATCAACTGCTGGTATTATTATCATTTTTTTACCCTTATATAGAACCTTTTGTTGAAGGTATCTTGTTTTTGTTTTTTTTGTTTATGCTTACTGCTATTGCTAAAGCCCTACCTACACCTTTAAATATTGATTCTGCTATATGATGATTGTTTCTGCCTTTCATCATTTTTATATGAAGAGTTATTCCTGCATTGTTTACCAAAGCAATAAAAAATTCTTGTATTAAATCATAATTAAACCCTGTTTTTTGAAATTCTATCTTTGCTTCATAACTTAAAAAAGGTCTTCCTGAAATATCCAAAGCAACATAAGCTAAAGCTTCATCCATAGGCAACAAAAAGTGTCCATATCTAACAATCCCTTTCTTATCTCCTAATGCTTGTCTAAAAGCTTGCCCTAGTGTTATTCCTATATCTTCAACTAAATGATGATCATCTATTTCTGTATCACCTTTTGCTTTTATTTTTAAATAAATTCCTGCATGAGCAGAGAATAATACTAACATGTGATCCATAAATGGTATCGTTGTACTAATTTCTGACTTTTTGTTTGAATCTAAATTCAATTCAATATCAACATCTGTTTCAAGAGTTTTTCTATGTATTTTTGCTTTTCTCATTTTTTTTCTAATTTAAATATTTTGATTTTACTTTTACTTTATCTTCAGAATTAATATTATTCAAGTCTTTTTCCCTCAAAGAAGCTTCCATCTTTTCAAGTAAAATAATCTCATCAACAGAAAAACTTACTTTTACATTTCCGTCGCTTACCTTATTTAAAGATTCTGTAAGCATATTTATAATTATTTCTATTTCTTTTT
>CAMVLN010000016.1 GCA_947168325.1 uncultured Elusimicrobia bacterium
CTTACCTTATTTAAAGATTCTGTAAGCATATTTATAATTATTTCTATTTCTTTTTCAGAAAGTTCCACTTGCATTATATTTTCCTAACCTCTATTGATTTTTTATGATTTACTAACCCTTCCGCATTTGCAAAATCTGCTATCTGTTTTTTTACTAATGATGTTACTTTTTTCAATTCAATATAACTACTTCTTTTCATAAATGTCATTACAGAAAGCCCACTAGAATACTTTGCTGATGAACTTGTGGGTAAAACATGTGAAGGGCCTGCCCAATAATCGCCAACAGCTGTAGCTGTATTATATCCTACAAAAATTGCCCCTGAATTGTAAATTTTTTTCATAATTTGTTTTGCATTTTTTACTAAAAGTTCAAGATGTTCTGGAGCGATATCATTAACCATTTCTACTGCTTTATCTATATTTACATTACAAATCTTAATTTGATTTAATTTTTCTTTATCAACATTTTTATTTATATAACTAATAATTTCTTTTGAATTACAAAATAAATATGCTTTTGCCATTGTATCATGTTCAACTTGAGCTAACAAATCATATAATACATAATTTTTATCTGCACCGGAATCTGCAATAATAGCAACTTCACTTGGCCCTGCCAAAGAATCTATTCCAACTTTACCAAACACAAGCCTTTTTGCTTCATTCACATAAATATTTCCAGGACCAACAATCATATTAACCGGCTTTATTGTTTTTGTACCATAAGCAAGAACAGATATTGCTACTGCCCCTCCTATACTATAAATTTCTTTTATTCCACAAATATTTGCAGCAAACAAAACTTCGTTTGACATTTTTTTAGGTGGTGTCATCATAACTATTCTTTTTACACCAGCAACTTTTGCTGCAACAGCATTCATTATAACCGATGAAGGATAAGAAAATCGTCCACCAGGAACATAAATTCCTACAGACTCTATTGCTTTATAAACCTGTCCAACAGATTTCATTTTATCTGTTAAAAACCATTGCTTTTTTATATTAGAATATTCTTTTTTATGAAAAGCCAAAACATTTGAATAAGAAACTTTTACTGCTTTTTTTAAATTTGGACTAACATTTTTAATTGCTTCTTTTATTTGTTTATCTGTAACTTTTAAATCTTTAGCTGATTTAAAATAAACACCGTCAAACTTTTTTAAATAGTTTACAACAGCACTATCTCCTTTAGTTTGAATATTTTTAATAACTTCCTTAACAGTTTTTACAATATCTGTATCCATAGGCTTGATTTTATCAAAATATAATTTGCTTATCAATAATATGTTTTGAATGTACCAATATCTTCAACATCTTCAACAATTAAACATTTTTATAAAAAAATTATAGAATAAGCAGTGTTTTATTAAATTTATCAGAAAATATACAAATTTACAAACAAAAACATATTTTTATTATATTGGAGAAAAATAAATATTTACTTTTTTGTTAGAGCTTTTAATTTTACTATTAGGATATATATTGTATTCTAAATTTGTTGAAAAGCAATTTTCGCCAAAGGCTAAACCTACACCCTCATACTCAATAAACAATGGTATAGATTTTGTTCCGCTAAGTACAAAAAGAAATCAAATGCTACAACTTTTAAGTATTGCTGAGATGAGACAAATTTTAGGTGATGTGCAAGGAATACTATTTGGACCAATCACTTTTATTTTGATACCAGTAGTTTGTATGTTTAGGCATATTTTGGTTGTCAAAGAAATTTATAAAACAAGAAAAATAAAATGAATATAAATTTTGAACATGTTAAAACAAAAGAGCAAATACAAATTTTGGCAGATACAGCAAAAACTGTTTGGCATGAGGCTTACAAAAATATTATATCTTTAAACCAAATAAATTATATGATAGAAAAATTTCAGTCCTTTACCTCATTAGTTAAAGCTATAAATAAAAATAAATATATCTATTATTTAGTAAAAGATGATAATGTTATAATTGGATATATAGGATTACATGAAGAAGATAACAAAATGTTTTTAAGTAAACTTTATATTTTGAAGAAATATAGAGGAAAACAAGTTGCCTCAAAAACTTTTGAATTTATTGAACATTTATCAAGAAATAGGAAATTAAAAGCCATTTGGTTAACAGTTAATAAAAATAATAAACATGCAATAATTGTTTATAAACATAAAGGGTTTGTAGTAACAAAAACACAAATTACCGATATTGGCAATGGTTTTGTAATGGACGATTTCGTGTTTGAAAAAGAAATAAAACAAAAATATTAAAAAAATGAAATTTATAACATATTTCTATTTCTCAATAATCATTGTATAAAATTATCATTATTTTTGTATTGTTATTAGTATCCGTTTTGTATATATAAATTAGATATATTATATTTTGAACATATTTTTTAAACATATTGACAATAGATATTGAACTCAAATTATCATATAATGTCATAATGCAAGTTTGACATTGTAGGCTGACTTCTAGAACAATAACAATGATAGTTTTCATATTAGCTTTTATTGTTTAGAGTTTATCTCTTAATTTATAAACAATATAAATTAAACTTTAATTAGCTATAAATATTCAAGCTAAAATATATGTAAAATTTTAAATTTTATATTGAGGTATTATGAAAAAAAAATTTGTATGTGAGAATGATAATCAAGAAAGATTAGATTGTTTTATGAATAATATTAATAAAGAATACTCTAGAACTTTTTTTCAAAATATAATAAAAAAAGGAAAATTACTAGTTAATGAAAAACAAGTTTATCCAAGTTATAAAGTTAAAAAAAACGATGTTATAGAATATAGTATAGAAGATACTAATGAAATGTTATTGGAACCAGAAAATATCCCACTAAATATTATTTATGAAGATAATGATATTGTAGTAATTAATAAACAATCAAACTTAGTTGTTCATCCTTCTTTTGGCCATAAAACAGGAACTTTGTTAAATGCCTTGTTATACCATTTTAAAGGAAAACATAATCCTTTTATGGTACATAGGCTAGATAAAGATACAACAGGTGCAATAATTTTTGCTAAAAATGAAAAATCAAAAGTTTCATTATCTAAACAATTTCAAAAAAGAACTATTCATAAAACTTATATTACAGCAGTTATGGGAACTGTGTTTGAAGAAAAAGGAAGAATAGAAGCTCCGCTTGGAAGATCGTTACAAAATAGAAAGATTATAGAAGTTGGCCCTCTTGCTAAAAAACAAGCGATAACAGAATTTAAAGTATTATCAAGAAATAGAGATATTTCTTTATTAGAAGTTCATATTATTACTGGAAGAACTCATCAAATAAGAAGTCATATGAAATACATTGGGCATCCAGTTTTAGGAGATGTTGATTATGGCGGAAGTGATCATTTCAAAGATATTAAATTTGCAAGACAGATGCTCCATTCTTATAGAGTAAAATTTGCTCATCCTACAACATCAAAGCAAATAGAAATTGTTGCTTCTTTACCAGACGATATGAAGGATTTATTTAAAAATATAAAACTATAATTTTATATAAAATGTTTGAATATATAAAAAGGTTTTTAAGTATCAATATAGCATTTTTAGTAATACTTATTGTAGTTGCTTTTTCTTTGTACCAAAAAACAATAAATTATGAATTATTGCAATTAGACGATCACAAATTTATTTCTAATAGTATATCATATATTTCAAATATAAAAAATATTCCTAAATTATTTTTACAAGATGTTTATTACAAAAGTACTTCAAATTATTATAGACCAATATTATCTTTATCATTTTTTTTAGAAACAATAATATTTGATTATCATACACAAGTTTATCACATAACTAATATATTACTATTTATTTTTTCTTTTTATTTAATATATTTATTTTGTTTAAAATTACAATTAAATAAAAATATCTCTAAACTTTGTTGCTTGTTATTTTTTGTTCATCCTATATTTTCATCTACAGCAATATGGATAGCTGCAAGAAATGATACATTGTTGGTAATATTTGTTTTATTGTCATTTATAAATTTTATCAATTATATAACATCAAACAAAAATAAATATTTGATATATACAATAACAGCATTTATACTAGCATTGTTTACAAAGGAAACTGCGGTAGTAAGTGTATTATTTTATTTCTTATTGGTTTATTGTTTTAAATATAAAATTAGTAAACAACAAATATGTAAATTATTTTTAGCAATGTTTATTTCATTATTAATTTATTTTATTTTTAGAAAAATATCTAGTGCACATATAGATTATTTAGATATACTTAAAAATTATAAATTCATAATATCAAATATTTTTTCATATTTGTTTATTTATACAGAAAAATTTATATTATGCGAATATATACCAGTATTAACATACAACATACAGATAACTAATACAATGATATATATATCTATGTCGTTATTAGTTATAGTAATTTATAGTTATTTAAAAAATATTATAGCTAGGAAAAAAATATTATTTTGTTTTTTATGGTATATTTGTTTATTATTTCCAACTTTTATAATTGTAGAACAACAACTTTTTTTTCATAGATTATTGTTGCCATCAGTAGGAATAATAATATTTTTAATATTGTTAATAGAATATACTTTAAAAAAATATTCTATTTCTAAAAAATATTTAATAGTACTGTTTGTTTTATTATTCATTTCATTGTTTTATGCATCTTTATTACAAAAAGATAAATATAAAACATCACAGGATTTTATTTTAAATTGTTATTTAGATTCTAAAAATAGAATTAGTGATTTCCTATTTATAAATTTTCTTATAGATAAAGGAGATTATAAAAAAGCTAAAAACTTATTAGAAGAAAAGATGAAAAAACAAATTATTTAAAGGGATATTTTAACTTATGCAAGAATACTTTTTTGTGAAGGAAATATAGACGATGCAGAAAATGTATATTTACAATTAGAAAAAGATTTACCAAACGAAAGTATAATTTACTTTGAATTAAGTATAATTTATTATGCAAAAGGAAACTATACTAAATCAGAAGAATATATAAAAAAAGCACATTTTTTAGATAAATATGATACAAATATATTAAATCAAATGGCATTGATTTATTTTGCTAAAGAAGAGTACAGAAAATCATTAAATATATACGAAAATTTGTTAAATTTAGATAAGAATAATCAAAATTATAAAGATAAAGTAAAAGAATTAAATAAAAAATTACAAATTAAGGAAATAAAAAATGATTGATTTAGATAAAATATTACCTTTAGTTCAAAAACCGTCAAGATACATAAATCATGAAATAAATTCTTATAAACCAGATATAGATAATGATGTGTCTATATGTTTATGTTTCCCAGATATTTATGAAATAGGGGCATCAAATTTAGGACTAGAAATTTTATATCATTTAGTTAACGAAAAAAAAGTTGCTAGATGCGAAAGAGCTTATGCTCCAGACATAGATTTAGAAAAAATTTTAATTGAACAAAAACAAGAACTTTTTTCACTTGAATCAAAAACATCATTAAGAAACTTTGATATAGTAGGTTTTAGTTTGCAGTGTGAACTTGTAGGAACTAATGTTATAAATATGTTGTCATTATCAAACATTCCTATATTTTCAAAGGATAGAAAAGATGAAGATACACTAGTTATTGGTGGCGGGCCAGTAATGGCAAACCCTGAACCTTTTGCAGATTTTTTTGATTTATTTACTATAGGTGATGGAGAAGTTTCATTAATTAAAATATTGGAGATTTATAGATTTTGTAAAAAAAATAAATTAAGTAGAAAAGAAACTCTTTTTGAACTTTCAAAAATAGAAGGAGTATATGTTCCTTCTTTTTATGATGTAACTTACAATGATGATAACACAATAAAATTTATAAAACCTAATATTGAAGGTGTTAGTGAAATAGTCAACAAAACAATTGTAGATTTAGATAAAGTTTTTTTTCATAATAATAAAATAGTTCCTTTTGTAGAAACTGTTCACAATAGATTAAATATTGAAGTTGCAAGAGGATGTGTAGGCAGATGTAGGTTTTGCCAAGCATCAAAATACTATAGACCTTGGCGAGCAAGAAAGGTTGAAACTGTTTTAGATTTGTTAGATAAAAGTTTAAAAAATACTGGTTATGAAGAAGTTTCTTTTTCATCTTTATCTTGTACGGATTATAAAGATTTAGAAGAACTTTTACTACAAACAAATGAAAAATATTATAAACAAAATTTGAATGTAACATTGCCATCAATGAGATGTAATAAGTTTTCTTTAAAAGTTGCCGAGTATCTTAACAGAGATAAAAAACCATCAATAACATTTGCACCTGAAGCAGGGTCAGATAGATTAAGAAATGTCATAGGAAAATATTTATCTGAAAATGAAATAGTAGATACTTTAAATTTTGCATATCAACTGGGATGGAAATCAATAAAACTATATTTTATGATAGGTCTTCCAACGGAACAACCAGAAGATATAGCTGCAATAAAAGATCTTGTAGATAAGGTTAGAAAAACATCTAATAGATTAAACTTTAGTATAACAGTATCACCTTTTGTTCCTAAAGCACAAACTGCATTTCAGTGGGAACCTATGTTTTCAAGCAAATATTTTAAAGATGTTATAACAAACATAAATAAAACTCTCCCAGCAGATATTAGAGCACATAATCATCAAGCAAGTATTATAGAAGCTTTTCTAGCTAGAGCTGATAGGCGAGTTTCAAAAGCAATATATATCGCTTGGCAAAAAGGAATGAGATTTGATCAATGGAAAGATAAATTTAATTTTGATATTTGGTTAAATAGTATAAAAGAAGCTGGTTTTGATTTAAATTTTTATGTTTATAGAAGAAGAAGTTTTGATGAAATTTTACCTTGGCAACATATAAATTTAGGATTGGACAAACAATTTTTGTACAACGATTATATAAATGGAATAAAAGAAACTGCAAATGCAATTGTAGGTAAAGAAAAACAAATTACAAAATTACCTGAAAATATTTCATATGTAAAAAAAGAAATTTTTGAAACAAAATATAGAATTTTATTAAAATTTTCAAGACAAGGTTGTGTAAAATATATTTCTCAACTTGAACAAATAGATTTTTTTAGAAGAGCATTAAAGAGAACAAATTTACCTTTGGCATACACTAATGGTTTTAGTCCACAGGTAAAAGCGGCCTTTGGACCAGCAATAGCAGTAGGTTATGAAAGTTCTAGCGAATATGTAGATTTATCATTGACAAGAAAAGTTGATATTAAAACTATAAAACAAGAAATATCAAAAATTTTACCGGAAGGATATACACTTATTAGTGTAAAATATATTCCTTTAAGATTCCCATCAATAGAGGGACTTATAAATTTAGCAGAATACACAGTTAAAGGGGTAAATTTAAAGCAAAAAGATATTGATAAATATTTAAATCAGAGAGAAATTTTGGTAAAAAAAATAAAAAAAGGAAAAGAAACTATAGTAAATGTTAAAGATCTTATACAAAACATAAAAATTATAGACTCTAACTCTTTTAAAATATTTTTAAGATTTTATCCTACTAAAAATATTAAACTTGAAAAAATCTTGCAGAACTTGTTGAATTTAGAAGAAAAAGAAACAAAAATATTGTATACTAAAAGAGAGAATTTGTTTATAGAAAATAAAGGACTAATATATGAAGTTTAAAATATTTTTATTATTGCCTTTTTTTATATTAGCACAATGTGTTTTTGCAGAAAAATCTATTTTATTTATAACAGATAATATTTCTGTGTCAGATTCTTTTAATACAAAATATATAAAAACTCTTCAAAATTTCATAAATAAAGATTTTGGAAAAAGAAAAATTGTTTTAAAAGATTTTTCTAAGTTTGATATAAATACAACACAATGCATAGAACTTTGTAAGATACTCAATAAAAAAAACAATTCAGAAGCAATTATATTGATGATAGGACTTTCAAATTATCATAATTTATATGGTTTTTCTTCTTATATGAAAAATATAGGCAATTTAAGACATTGTGTTGAAAAAAGTAATATTAGTATTTTTGAAATAAATAATAAAATGTCAAGTTTGTATGCCTCTACAAAAGAAACACTGTTTAGTGTGATGTATAAAAAAATAATAGGACAAAAATCAACGAAAGTTTTTAGGCCAAAAGTTATACCAAATTTCTATGCTTTAGATAATAATTTTAATATAAACAAAAATATTTTAATTTCTATTGAAACATATAGAAAATCTTGGAAACTTATAAATCAAAGAAAGTTTAATGAAGCAAAAGCAATGCTAGAGGTTGCTTTAGAACAAAATCCTGCACAAAGCATGTTGCATTATGCTTTAGGTTCAGCTT
The DNA here is from genome assembly GCA_947168325.1 of uncultured Elusimicrobia bacterium. GTDB lineage: Bacteria > Elusimicrobiota > Endomicrobiia > Endomicrobiales > Endomicrobiaceae > Ruminimicrobiellum. Next base: position 8,331 of record CAMVLN010000016.1, read on the forward strand.
ATTTAGCTGCAAACAAAGATGATTCACAATTAAAGGCTTTAAAATGTTTTGAAGAAGGAATTTTGGTAGATCCTTTAAATGTTAATAATATTTGTTATAAAGGTTTATTATTGATGTATATGATGTACAAAGGGAAAATAACTGCAGAAATTTTATATTTTGCCAGAGAATTAGATAAATTTTTAGTACAAACTAATGACGATTTTGAGGCTATTTTAAATATTAATACTGTTGATTACAATAAAAAAATACAATATATAAATGATTGGATTTTATCAGATATAAATGAGTTAGAAAAATCTTTAAATATATCATTAACCGATAAAAACAAAGTTATCCTAAAGAGATAGAAATTAATAATTTAATTTATGATTATGTAAAAAATTCTTCAAGAATGAAATTTTTAAATTATAATGTTAATAATAACGATATTGATGTTAATATTATAGCAGAAAAAATGTATAAATTTTTAAAAGAAAATAAAATTTTAAAAAAATAAGGTTAAACTATAAATGAGTAAAGAAATAATAGTAAATAGAACATTTGAAGAAACAAGAGTTGCTATTTTAGAAGATGATAGATTATCTGACTTTTTTATAGAAAGAAGAGAAACAGAAAAACTTTTAAATAATATTTATAAAGGCAAGGTTCAAAATATTGTTTCAGGGTTAGATTCTTCTTTTATTGATATAGGTTTTGGAAAAAGTGCATATTTAGGGATATCTGATGTTATAGCTCAAAAAAATGAGAAAAAAATAGAAAATATGTTAAAAGTTGGACAAGATATCATGGTTCAAATTTATAAAGAACCTATTAGTACAAAAGGGCCAAAGGTGACAATGGATATATCTTTACCTGGTCGTTTTTTAGTTTATATGCCATTTAGTAAAAGGATTGGAGTTTCTAAACAAATTGAAGATGAACAAGAACATAATAGATTAAAAAATATAGTTAAAAAATTAAAAACAGATTTGGCTGGAGGAATTATTATTAGAACAGAAGCCGAAGATGCAAGTGAAGAAGAAATCAAAAAAGAGATGAAATATCTTGCTAGATTATGGGCTTCAATAATAAATAGGTTCAACAACTCTAAAAGTTGTACTTGTGTGCATAAAGATTTAGGAATTGTTTTTCAAACAATTCGAGATCATTTTAGTGAAGATGTAAAAATAATGCACATAGACAGTCAAAAAGAATTAGATGATGTTATTGATTTTGTAAGAACTGTTTCTCCAGAACTTGAAGATAAGATTATTTTGTATGATGGAAAACAACCAATATTTAGAGCTTATGGAATAGAAGAAGAGATAAAAAGGTTAAGATCAAATAAAGCTCGTCTCAAATCAGGTGGGTATTTGATTATTCAAGAAGCAGAATCATTATGTGCAATAGATGTTAATAGTGGTAAATTTGTAGGTAGTAACAATACTCAAGAGGAAGTTGGAACTATTACAAATATAGAGGCAGCACAAGAAGTTGCAAGACAATTAAGATTAAGAAATATTGGTGGAATTATTGTTATAGATTTCATTGATATGAAAAGAGAAAAAAATAGAAAAAAAGTTTTAGAAGCACTTAAAGGAGCAACAAAAAAAGATAAAGCAAAAATAAAAATATGGCCGATTACTCATTTAGGTCTTATTGAAATGACTAGAGAAAGAAAAAGAGAATCCTTGTTCTCATTACTTGGTGACACTTGCCCTACATGTCATGGATTAGGTTTAGTTTTATCAAAAGAATCTATTTTTATATCAGTTTGTCAAGAAATAGAGCAGATGAAAATAGAAAATTATTTTGGAAAAATAAAAATAAAATTACATCCGGATGTAGAGCAGTATTTTAAACAAAGAATTAAAAGATTAAAAGAATTATGTAAAAAAGAAATAGAACTTATTCCTTCAGATGAAATTTCAAGAGAAGATTATAATATCATATTGGAACAATAAAATATTTTACACTTGATTCTTAAAGATTAGCATAATTGTTAATATAAAGATGGAGTTTATATATTTCTAAAAAAATTTATTTTCAAAATTGACTAAAGAAACATATTAGAAATAAAAAAGTTTTAAAGATTATTAGTGGTACAATTGTTTAGATATTGGGTAGAAAAATTTTTAATTTATAAAAATATTATTTATTAGGGAGAACGAAATGAAAATATTGGAAGGGCAATTAAATTCAGAAGGTAAGAAAATTGTTATTGTTGCATCAAGGTTTAATGAGTTTATTACAAGTAAACTTATTTCTGGTGCAGTAGATATGTTAAAAAGGCATGGAACAAAAGAAGAAGATATTACTCTTGCTTGGGTTCCTGGAGCATTTGAAATTCCTCAAGTAGCAAAAAAAATTGCAGATTCAAAGAAGTATGATGCCATTATTTGTTTAGGTTGTGTTATTAGAGGTGCTACCCCTCATTTTGATTATGTGTCTGCAGAAGTGTCTAAGGGAATAGCAACTGTTGCTTTATCAAGTGATATTCCTATATCTTTTGGAGTTTTAACAACAGAAAATCTTGAACAAGCAATAGAACGAGCAGGAACAAAATCTGGTAACAAAGGTTCAGATGCTGCTTTAACAGCAATAGAAATGATAAATTTATATTCAAAAATATAACATATATAAAAGACAGAATTTTGAAATGATAATAAACGAAATTTGAAGTTTATGTTTATAGAAGATTGGCAACGATCAGTTGATAAATAGAGTAGTTTAGTCTTCTTGTTGAAAGTTGTGATTGGTAATCTATAAAAAATATTATTTGTTATCTTTACAAGAATTTTTGAAAAAAACTTGTAGTTGAGTTAACTATAAATATAACGATTTAAATTTCAATTTGTTTTTTGCTTTGTAAGAAATTTAAAAACAAAAACTTATAAAAGTTTAATCAACTTTGATTTAATATTAACATATTTTTTATATTCAATTAAAAAAATCTTCTTGTAATAAATTACAACTTGTTAACCAATAGCTTAATAAATTTATTGAAACACGAGTAGCCATATAAACTTGAAAAGCTGTTTTATATTTATATTCCTTGCTTCTTTCAAACTTTTCTGTAAGTTGAATTTTAAAAACATTACTAGTAATAGTAGTAATAGCAATATTTTTAGGATTTACATTAAATTTTTTATTACTATCTTTGATTATATCAACTTCAAATATTTTTGCTTCAAAACAATTTTCTTCTATATTCAATATGTTTGATATAACTTCTTTTGAACAATCATAGAGTTTTCCCCCTTCTTCATTTTTATTACGAATAGGAGCTATTATAAAACCACTATTTTTCTTATATTTATTATAATATTCTTCAAAATTCTTAATTACTTTTTCAATATCTGAAGCCGTACTTATAATAACTTTAAAATCATCTTTTTCTGCAGTACAGAAAAAATCAACTTTATCTTCTTTATTGCCTAGTTTATTCCCTATATTACTAGTATCTACAATATTATTTAAATAAAAACCACAATATTCTAACCAGTCAACAATATTTCTAATTGTTGCAGTTTTACCTGTATCTCTTTCTCCACCAATCAATAAACATTTCATCTTATTTTATCCTCTCCTTTTTTTCCTATTATAGAAAAAAACAAATAAAATTTAAAATTTTAGATTACTAATTAACTACTAATTTCTAATATAAAATACTTCGTACTTTCTAAAAAGCTTCCATCAAAGTAAAATATGTTCCTCTTGACTCGTTAGAAGCGGCAAAATCTATTCTAAAATTTAATCTTGGATTATCTTTTACTTTTATTCTTATACCTGCACCAGAAGCAATTTTTATTTTTCCTAAATCTATATCTTCAAGATTATTGTAAATATTTCCTATACCCGTAAACAATGCCAGCAATATAACATTTGTTATTTTTATTTTAAGTTCCGGTTGAACTGTCAACAAAATGTTATCTATATATCTATTAGCATAAAAACCTCTTATGAGATTTGCTCCCCCTATTGCAGGTAGAACTTGTATAGGAGCTTTGCCATTTATAAATTCGCTATAGACTTGATATGAAAACAAAATTTTTTTATGGTAAATATAAAAATAGTTTCTAAAATCAAACTTTATTTTTGAATAATTATATTCGCTTGCAAAATTATCGTTATAAAGTAAATAATCTGCTTTTGCCAAAACACCCTTTGTTGGATATATATTACTATTTCTTGTATCAAATGTAGCTTTAAATCCTAATCCTGAAATTATTCCATTTGTTTTATGATATTGTATTTGTCCAGTATCTTTTGTATCTTGTATTGTCATATCTTCTAAATCATATTGAATACCGACCATCAAATTTTTAATTATCTTTCTAGACAAACTTATACATGCTCCATGATTTCTATTTAAAAAATCTTCTTCATCATCTTTTGAAGAATTATTACCTATACCAAAATATTTTCTTGTAAAGCATTTATATATCAATTTCCCTTCTAATAAATAATTGCCATTATCAAAATAAATTGAAGGAGATACTCCAAAAATAAACTGATTTTTTAATGTATAGAGTGAAAAAAAATTTAATGCAGAAAAATGTTTTTGGTTATCTTTTTTAAAATGTAATATATCTGTAAAAACTAATCCAAAATTAGTTTCTGGCATATAAAATGGTACCAAAAAAAATATGTTTCTTGATTGGCTATATACTTGTGAACTATAAAAAGCTAATGTTAGTGAAATTAATATAAAAATTCTTTTCATTTAGCTTATTCCATTTAATTGCTTTGAAATTTCATACATTGCAATTGAGCAAGCAACTGCTGCATTTAAAGATTGTGTTTTTCCTAACATATCTATTTTAATTTTAAAATCAACGATATCTAAAATATTTTTGTTTATACCTTTAGATTCGTTTCCAATAATTATTGCAACATTATCATTAAATTTAGTATTAGATAAACTAGTTTTACTATCTAACGAAAAAGCATAAGTACATATTTGTTTTTGCTTTAAAGTTTGTATCAATTGTATTATATTACATTCTTGAATTATTGGGATATTAAATATTGCCCCCATTGTAGACCTAACAACCTTATCACTATAAACATCTACAGAATTATTAGAAATAAATATCCCTTTAGCTCCAAAAGCTTCTGCAGTTCTAATTATTGTTCCAATATTTCCGGGATCTTGTAATGTATCTATTATTATAAAAATACCTTTATTAGATAACACTTCTTCTATGTTGTTTTTTTTCTTCTCTACTACAGCTAAAATATCTTGTGGAGTTTTTGTATCAGAAATTTTTTTAAAAATTTTATCTGTGGTTATATAAACTTTTTTGAGTTTAAAATCTTCTTTATACCTTTTTGTTATTAAAATAAACTTTATTTTCCAATCTTTTGGAATTCCTGCTACTTGTTTAAAACCTTCTACAACAAACAATGATTGTTCATCTCTATTTTTCTTTTCCTTTAAAGAAACTATTAATTTTATTATATCATTATTACTACTTTCTATAAACACAGATAAAAACCTTATATAAACTTATCTTACTATTTATCTTCTGCATTTGTTAATCTGTCTATTAATTTAGTACAGTCTTGCTCTACTATAATACTATCTAAATTTTTTTGTTTCATAAACCCCTCGTCAACAGATTTTTGTAACATTTTTATGAAATCATCATAAAAATGATTTATGTTCAATAATGCACAAGGCTTGTTATGTAAATTTAATTGTTTCCAAGTTAATATTTCTGTTATTTCTTCAAAAGTGCCAAGCCCACCAGGAAGTGCAACAAAATAGTTAGATAAATCAAACATTGTTTTTTTCCTTGTATGTATATCTGGAACAATTTTAAGTTCTGTTATTCTTGAATTTCCAAGATGATGTTGATTTAAAAATTCTGGAATTATACCAATAACAATTCCACCATTGTTTATAACAGTATCTGAAATTATTTTCATCATTCCAACATTACCACCACCGTAAATAAGTGTTAAATTGTTTTTTACAATTTCTTTTGCAAAATTCTCTGCAATTTCAGAATATATATTGTTATATCCAATATTTGAGCCACAATATACACATACAGATTTTACCATTATATTTGTTCCCTTTTAATAAAAAAGAACTATCATATAATAGATAGTTCTTGTTAAAAATATTTTCATATTTTACCCTTGAATTTTTTGTAAAGAAACTTTTGCTGCATCTCTTAAAGATTCTTTTCTATTTTTATCTTTTGATATTTTTTGTAAAGAATCAACAGCTTGTAAAGCATCATGTCCCAAATCTCCAAGTTCATAAATAACCCTTAATACGATTTCTTCATTTTTGTTTTTTAATAACTCTATTAGTTCAGGAACAGAACTAGGAAGTGCCTTTCCAATTTTTGCTAAACTTTTTCTAACAATTTGTTTAACTTCTTCACTATCATCATTTAAAAAAAGTAAAAAGTCCGGTATAAAAGATTTTACTTCAGCTCTTCTATTTCCAAACCTTTCTAATATTTCAACTTTTATCTCTACAGGTTTATTTTTTATATAACTGAATACCTCAGCAACCTGCTCTTTTGTGGGTATCCCAATTTTTTCTATTGCCTGCAAAGCTTTTTCTCTATAGGCTTTGTATTCTACCGCCACACGAAATAAAGAAGGTATTGCCTTTTTTGCCCAACAAAACATACCTCCTAAACTATCTATTGCCAACTCCTTGAGAATTTCATTATCTTGATTTAATAAATCAACAACCTTATTTAAGTAATTATGTTTAACAACTATACCTGCAATTTTTGGCAAAACCAGTAATACTTTTTGTTTTATTATCAAATTATCTCTATCCAGTAATTTAACAACATCCTCGGCTATAGGAGTAAAATCATCAATTTTTGATATGAGTTCAATAACATCTAAAATTTTATTTTGCTCTTCTGACTTTAATATTTGACTTAAACAAGAAAACATTTTCCTTCTTGAGTTTTCATTTCTAATTTCATTAAATAACCTATATGAAAATATTCTAACACTTTCATCACTATAAGAAATAAATTGTATAACTTTATCTAATGCAACATCAGCATTAACCTCTAAAGAGTTTTTGTAATGTTCAAAAGCCTCTTCATATTTTTTTTTAAAAAAATAAATATCTCCTATATTTTTTTCTGCTATGGCAACATTTTCCCCTTTCTGTATAGCTAACTTGTAATACCTAATCGCTTCTTCATATTCCACATCATTTTGGTATGCTACAGCTACATCAAAATACGACTCTTTGTCACACGAACAAAAAATAAACACCAAGACTACAAAAAAAAATACCATTTTTTTCATAATAACAAATACCTTTCTTTATTTAAAATACACCATTTTAACCATTCTATCATATTTTGTATAAAAAGACAATTTTTTGTAATCGGTCATAACATGTCAAGAAAAATCAGTTTATTAAATTATCAAATTTTTATTAATAAAATTTACTGGTGTTATATAATTTAAACCATTGTGAACCTTTGTAAAATTATTTATTTCTTTCTTTAACTTATCCTTCTACAAATATATAGTTGACCGACTTACTTCAAATCTCTCCTTTGTATACTCTGACCCACATCTTTCATATAAATCTAGTATAAATATTATGAATAAAAAGAATTAATTGAAAATATGATAGTAACAATGAACAATGTCTTTGACATCTCAAACAAAAGATACAAACATATTTTTTACAATAATTAATATTTTATACAACAATATTTCAATAACTTATATTATTTCACACGAGAATAAAGTAAACGAAATTTGACATTACTTTTGGAAACAAGCTACCTTTGATTGGACATATAATGTATAACTGTATGTCCTAGAAAGACTATTTTCATACCGATTATCACAGATTAGATGATTTAGAGTAGCGATAAGATATAAAAGACATTAACTAAAAAACTTTTTAAAAAAACTATCATTTTTTAAAACAGCATCCTTTGGAACTTCACCCATAGTTTTAGCAAATTCAAACAATGCTTTTTTCTGCTCACTGTTTAAACTCTTTGGCACAGCAATATTAACTTTAACATACAAATCTCCCCTTACTCCTCTTCTACCAAGTTTTGGGAATCCTTGCTCTCTAACTCTCAATACTATACCTGGTTGTGTTCCTGGTGCTACTTTGACCTTTACAATCCCATCTAAAACAGGAACTTCATACTCTAAACCAAGTGTAGCTTGTGCAAATGTAAGTTTTATCTCTGTATATAAATCATCCCCTTTTCTTTCAAAACCAGATTGCTTTTTTAAGTGTATTACAACATACAAGTCACCAGATTGTGACCCATTTGGACCCGCATCTCCAGCCCCAGAAACTCTTAATGTGCTACCATCATTTACACCTTGAGGTATTCTAACCTTTATAGTTTTATTAGTTCTTATTGTTCCCATACCTCTACAAGTTGGACAAGGATTATCTATAACTTGACCTTCACCATGACAATGTGGGCATGTTTGACTAAATGAGAAAAAACCTTGACTCACTCTAACTTGACCTGTCCCTCTACATTTAGAACAAGTTTTTGGAGAAGTTCCTGCCTTTGCCCCTGTTCCATGACAAGTTTGACAAGTATCTCTTTTTGTAACATCCAACGATATTTCCTTTCCTGTCATAGCATCAAGTAAAGATATATTTAAATCATATCTTAAATCTGCACCTTTTCTATATTGCCTTTGAGAATGTCCACCTCTGCTAGCCCTACCACCACCGAATATATCACCGAATATATCGCCAAATATGTCACCCATATCACCCATATTACCAAAACCACCAGCACCACCTGACCCCCCACCAAAACCGTTCATTCCCTCATGACCGAATGCATCGTATTGCTGTTTTTTCTGTGGATTAGACAAAACATCATAAGCTTCATTTATTTCTTTAAACTTTTCTTCTGCTTCTTTATTTCCAGGGTTCCTATCAGGATTTGCAGTTTCTTTATATTCATTAATGTCTTTTTCTAGATCATTCCAGTCTCC
>CAMVLN010000017.1 GCA_947168325.1 uncultured Elusimicrobia bacterium
TGTAATATTTCTTTCCTTTTTAATACTACCTGTTGTTTGTTTATCTTTTTCTTTTCTACATTCTTTTTTATCTTATCAAAAATGGTCATATCTTTTTTTACTTTAACAATATTGTAGACGAAGTAGACAAATAGTTTCTATTTAAGTAGAATACTGACATTGTTATATAAAATTAGACGGTAATGTGTGGAGAAAAAATGAAAACTTTATGGTATTATGACAAGCAAGGTCAATGTGTTGTAGAAGATGCAAGAAGTTTAAAACAACCGCTAATTCACATGATAGCAAATTGCCCAAAATATTTTTCTATATGTGATAATTTTTTAAGAGGTTTTAGCGGTTTTGATTATACAAGAATGTTTGGCGAATTTGACGGACCAAACTTTCCTAAAGGGCAAGCAAGATTTATATGGATAAGAGAGCAAAAAGAAACTTGGCTTGTTAATAATTATGATTTAACAGATACTCAAACATCTAATCCAAAATATGAAATGGGATTAGGATATGTTAATTTTTATGGTTCTTCAAAAAAATTGAATTTAAGTGTAAAAACTACAATTTTTGTTCCACTTGAAGAAATGGCAGAATTATGGATAGTAGATATTACAAATAATTCTATAGAAGATAAAGTAATTGATTTTATTCCCACTGTTCCTATATATGGCGGTAGTAGAGCTTATGTAGAATACCATAGAGATGTAGTTAGGCTTTACAATAAAAGTGAAGTAAAAAATGGTAGTATAAAAATTCTTCCTGGTCTTGAATGGATAGAAGGCTCTACTGATTCAAGTGATATTTGTTATTATATGAGTGCACAAACTCAAAGAGGAAAGAAAGGAGATAGATGTTATTCGGATAGAGAGACCTTTCTTGGACCTAATAATATGTGGTTAAAACCAGATTCTATCTTAAATAATATTGCTCCGCAAAAACAATGTTATGGTAAAGAAGCGGTTGGTGCAGTAGAATTTAAGAAAATAAAAATACCTGCAGGAAAAACAGTAAGTTTTGTAGTTATAAATGGTATAACTTTCAATGGGGCAAAAGATGCAGATAAAATAATAAAAAAATATAGTTATGACAATGCACTTAAAGCTTTTGATAAATTAAATAAATATTGGCAAGAAAGAACATCAAGAGTTCAAATTACAACAGCAAATAGTGCCTTTAATAATTTATGGAACAATTGGTGGTGCTATCAATTATCTATGAGATATTGGTTTGGTAATACTGCACATCCACAAACAGATTATGGTTCAGATTTTGCAGGATGGAGAGATTTTTGGCAAGATATGATGGCAGCAACAGTTATAGATCCTCAAGGTCTTGAAGAAAGAACAATGAAAACTCTTGAAGGTATAAGGCTTGATGGTACTAATGCTACCAGATTTTTTGCAAGAACAAAAGAGTTTGGCAGTGATGAAGTAAATGGTTTATGGTGCGATCACCCATATTGGACAGCACAAACTGTTATGATTCTTGCAAATTTTTTAGGTGATAAAAAGTTTTTATTTAGAGATGGTATCGGTTATTTTAAAGATTGTTATCAAAACAGAGGTGAATCTAAAACTGATAATTGGAAAAAAGGATACATTGAAAATCAAAAAACAACTAGTGGCAAAAAATATACAGGAACAGTAATTGAACATATTCTTGTTCAATTAGAAACAATGTTTTACGATGTTGGCAACAACAATTTATTAAAACAAAAAAGGGCAGACTGGAACGATGCCGTTGATCAGGTAAAAGGGGAAAATGTAACATTTTCGTTTGCTCTTGCACAAAATTGTAACGAAATTGCAGATTTACTAGAAAAAACAGCCAAAGAGTTAAATATAACAGAAATAGAAGTTTTTGAAGAATTATCAGAGCTAATAAAAGATTTTAAAAATAATCCAAAAGATGTTTCTGCAAAAGATAGACAAAAAATTTTGGCAACATACTTAAACAAAGTTAATAATGCGATTTCAGGGAAAAAAGTTAAAGTACAAATTTCAAAAATATTGAAAGATTTAAGAACAAAAGCACAATTTGTTATAGATAATGCAAACAAAACAGCTTTTAATGGGTATTATTATAGCGGATATATTTTTGCTGACGGGAAACCTGTTGATACAATATTTAATAAATCTGCATTGACTAAAAAGAATCCTACATCTAATGATTTTGAAATGATGTTAATGCCACAAACTTGGGCACTCGTTTCTGGTGGAGCCAAAAAAATTGGTGCAGAAAAAGTTGTAATAGATTCTGTATTGAAATATCTATATGATAAAAAAGTTGGTGCATTAAAATTAAATTATCCTGCATATACAAAATTTAATAAAACGATAGGAAGAATTACTGGTTTTGCTGCTGGAACAAAAGAAAACAATGCTTTGTTCTCTCATGCAAATTTATTTTTTGTATGGGCATTAATAAAACAAGGTATGGTAGATTTAGCATATAAAATATTTTCTGGAATAAATCCTTTAAACCACGAGCATGAAATTATAAGAACAGGTCCGTGGATTCCAGAATATTATGTTTCAAGCGATAATCTAAATATTGCAGGTAGAGGAGAATATCCTGTATTGACAGGTTCTTGTGCTTGGACGAGGTATGTTTTTCAAAACTTTTTCTTTGGGGTAAAAGGTGTTTTTGAAGGGTTATTAATAGATCCTCATTTACCAGCAAATAAGGATTTTAAAAATTGCAAATTGTTTATAAAATTTAGAAATGCTAGTTATGATATAAGTTTTTCAAACCCAAAATTAAAAAAGAATTCTGTTGTAAAAGAAATTTGTGTTGACGGTAAAAAAATTGAAGGGAAAATTATATCTCCATTTGAAAAAGGAATTCATAAAGTTAATGTTATTTTAGGATAATATAAAAAAATAGTTTTTTATTTTTTAATTGATTAATTGATATATTTTCCTATGTTTCATTTTTTTAGTTTCTTACTGTATGATACCATGTGGCAAAAGTAGTAAGATAAAAAGATTTCTTAAATATTTACTAGTGAAAGCATATATGACGGTATAAAAGTAGTAAAAATAGAAAAGAATTAAGAGGAACATAAATTGCCATTTAAATTCCATAGATTAGCAATAAAAGATGTTGTTTTAATAGAAACTACTAAATTTAAAGATGAAAGAGGTTTTTTTGAAGAAGTATTTAAAATTTCTGATTTTGAAAATTCTGAAATAAAATTAAATGTTAAACAAATAAATTTTTCACATTCTACAAAAGGAGTTTTAAGAGGTTTGCATTATCAATTATATCCTTTTTCCCAGGCAAAACTTGTAAGAGTTATACATGGAAAAATTTTTGATGTTGCAGTTGATTTGCGAATTGGATCTGAAACTTTTGGTAAATGGGTTGGTGAAATTTTATTTCCATGTGGAAACAGTATGTTATATATTCCTGAAGGGTTTGCACATGGTTTTGAGGTTTTATCAGATGAAGTTGATTTTGAATATTATTGTTCAAATATTTACTCTAAAGAGCATGAAAGAGGAATAATATATAACGATTCTTATTTAAATATTACCTGGCAAACAGCCAAACCTAATTTATCAAAGAAAGATTTACTATATCCAAAATTTGAACTTGCAGAGTATAATTTTAAATATAATGAAAAAGAATGATAAGTAATATAAAAAATATTTTTGATAAATATAATAAGATATCATTTATGAAATATATTATTACAGGAAGTTCTGGGCAACTGGCAAAAGCATTTATAAAAAAATTTAAAGAATTAAATTATGATTTTGTTGCTCCCAATAAACAAGAATTAGACATAACTGATAAATATAAAGTTGAAAAGATATTTTTAGAGTACACACCTAATATATTTATAAATTGTGCTGCATACAATAATGTGGAATTTGCCGAACAGGATAATTCAAGGGCAATATTAACAAATAAAACAGCAGTATTAAATTTAGTAGAAATTGCCAAAAAATATAATACAAAACTAATACATTTTAGTAGCGACTATGTTTTTGATGGAACAAAAGGTAGCTTATATACAGAAGAAGATAAAACTAATCCTTTAAATGAGTATGGTAAAAGTAAACTTGCTGGGGAGCAAGAAGCATTAAAATATAATAATAGTTTAGTTTGTAGATTAAGCTGGGTTATAGGTGAAGGGCAACAAAATTTTTTATATAAATTGTCAGGATGGTTAAAAAACAATAAAACTATAAAAGTTTCTTATGATGAAGTATCTGTTCCGTGTTTTACTTTTGACATTGTAGATGTAATAATAAAGACATTAGAAAATAATTTAGTTGGTCTTTATCACCTTACAAATTCAGGAAAAGCTTCAAGGTATGAGCTAGCAAAAGAGTTTGTTCGTCTAAATAGTTGTGATAATGAAATATTACCAGTTCCTATGGCGAGTTTTAGTTCTAAAGTTAAAAGACCATTAGTAACAGCAATGTCTAATAAAAAAATATCTCAAGAATTAAATATAACTATCCCTTCTTGGCAAGAATCCTTAAAAAAATATATTGAACTTATAAAAAATAGAATTAGTTAATAATATAAAATGTGTGTTTAATATAAAAAATTTTTGTACACTACAATATTAAATTTTAAAAAATAAATGTATAATATTGCCAATACACTGATAAGATGTTTTATTGTTAATATTTAGTTTATGGAGATATAAATGATACCTTTAGTAAAACCAATTTTTGGTAAAAAAGAAAAACAGTTGATTAGTGAAGTACTAGATTCAGGAATTGTTGCAAGTGGAAAATATGTAGAAAATTTTGAAAAAAAGTTTGCCAAACTTTCAAAAGCAAAGTTTGCTATAGCATGTTCTAATGGAACTACAGCATTAAATTCAGCACTTCTTGCTTGTGGAATAAAAACTGGTGATAAAGTTATTACTACTCCATTTACATTTATAGCCACATCAAATTCAATTTTATATTGTGGTGCAAAACCTATTTTTGTAGATATTAATCCCAAAACTTATAATATTGATGCAAAATCAGTAGAAGAAATATTGAAAAAAGAAAAAAATGTAAAAGCTGTTATTTGTGTTCATTTGTATGGCTTGCCATGTAATATGGATCAACTTTTAAAACTAAAGAAAAAATATAAATTTGTTTTAATTGAAGATGCTTGCCAAGCACATTTAGCAAAATATAAAGGTAAAACCGTTGGTGCAATTGCTGATGTAGGTGCTTTTTCATTTTATGCTACAAAGAATATGACAACTGGTGAGGGTGGAATAGTTTTAACAAATAATTCTAAAATAGATTTTTTAGCAAGAAAAATTATTAATCATGGAAGAACAGCACACTATGAACATGATATGTTAGGTTATAATTTTAGATTAACAAATATCTGTGCAGCTATGGGGCTTGCACAATGTGAACAAATTGAAAAATGGACAAAACAAAGAATATCAAATGCTAAAAAGTTATCTGAAGGTTTGAAAAATTTAGATTTTCTTGTTACACCAGTAGTTCCTAAAGGATATACCCATGTATTTCATCAATATACATTAAGAATAACAAATGGTTTACGAGATGAATTTATGAAATATTTGAAAGATAATGGAATTGGTTGTGCAATACATTATCCAGAAGTAGTTTATAAACAACCCTTGTATAAAAAATTGGGATATGAAAACGGTTTGTGCCCTATTGCGGAACAAGCTGTAAAAGAAGTAGTATCTATACCTGTTCATCCATCACTTACAAATAAAGATATAGATACAATAATAAAAGTAATAAAAGGTTTTAAAAAATGAATAAAATAAAAATAGCAGTTATTGGGGTTGGTTCTTTAGGGCAACATCATGCAAGAATTTTATCTACACTTGAAAAAGCTGAACTTGTAGGTGTAGTGGATTCTAACTCTAAAAGAGGTGAAGAAATTGCAAAAAAATACAACACAATAAATTTTACTGATGTTAAAGAAATTATAGGTAAAATTCAGGCTGCGGTTATTTCTGTTCCAACACCTTATCATTATGATATAGCAAAAATGTTATTAAACGAAAGTATCAATTGCTTAGTAGAAAAACCTTTCACAGAAACTGTAGAACAAGCAACTGAACTTATAAGAATTGCAAGAGATAAAAATTTAATCTTACAAGTTGGACATGTAGAAAGGTTTAATCCTGCAATTATTGCTGCATATCCTTATATAAAAGAACCAAAATTCATAGAGGTAAATCGTTTAGGTCCTTACGACCCTAGAACTAGTCATATAGGTGTTGTAATGGATTTAATGATACATGATTTAGATATGTTACTTAACCTTGTAAAAAGTAAGGTAGTAAGTTTTGAAGCACATGGAGCAAAAATTTTGTCTGCCCATGAAGACATAGTTAAAGTTAGAATAAAATTTGCTAATGGTTGTATAGCAGATGTGTCTACAAGTAGAGTTACAATTGATAAGTATAGAAAAATAAGAATATTTCAAAAAGATAGCTATATTTCTGTAGATTATGCAGGGAAAAGTTTGAAAATATATAAAAGAAAAGATGGCATTGATGTTGTTAAATCTTTGTTAGATATAGATGTAATTAAACCAAAAGTTCAAACTGGTGAGCCATTAAGTTATGAATTAATACATTTTTTAAATTGTATAATTGAAGGGAAAAAACCTCTCGTTTCAGGTGAACAAGGCAGAGATGCCCTTGAACTTGCACATGATATTCTTCATTACATGCAATTTTAAAAACTTATGATATTATTCTTGTTTTTTATGTTAATGATTTTTATATCAATCATTAGCAACTTAAAATTAAACAAATACAATAATATTTTATATTTATTTGTGTTTTGTTGTATAGTTGTAGTTTATTGTGTATTAGCAATAAATTCTTATTCAAGTATACACTTCCTCCCTACCCGCAATTTAAATATATATTTCTATACCGGTAATTATTATAATTGGTTAATGACAAGTTTTTTTAAATTTAAATTAAATTTAGATGTAAATACAGATTTTGTAAATTATTTATCTAATTTATCTAAAGAATTTTTATCAAATCAAAGTTCTATTCCTATGGAAGTAAAAATGTTTTATGATACAAGTATTTATAATAATAAAATATACTTGTATTTTGGAATAACACCGATAATTCTTTTTTATGCTCCATTTTATTTAATAACACACTTTTTTATTTCAGATCAAATTGTTTGTGCTTTTTTATCTATACTAATATTTGTTTTGCAATTACTAATATTAAAAACTTTTTTATTATATTTAAAACAAGTAAATATTTTAAAGAAGGATATAAAGAAATATTTTAATATTACAACTTTAATAATATTATCTTTATGTTCTGGTATAGCATTAACATATATCTCTATTACAGTTCATTCTATAGCTGTGTTAACTTCTATATTTTGCCAATTGGTTGCAATATATTTGTTTTTATTACTTAAAGATAAATTCAGCAAAGCAAAAATGTTTTTTGTAGGTTTATTTTTAGCTTTAGCTGTTGGTAGTAGACCTCAAAGTATACTTTTGTTATTACTAGTTTTCGTTTTTATGTTATATATGTTTGGTATAAAAAAATACTTAAAACAATATATATTCTTTTTTATCCCAATTATTTTTTATGGAACAATTTTAGCTCTTTATAATTATTTAAGATTTCATTCCATTTTTGATTTTGGATATACATATCAATTTAGTCCTGTTTATCAAAAAGGTATATTACAAAATTTAAATCATTCTTTTATTGATTTTATAAAAAATATTTTTTTAAATTTATTTCATTTACCTATTTTTACATCATTAAATCCTTTATGTGCCTTTAAAAACTGTAATAATGTTTCATATTTTGAACCTATGATTGGCGGATTTATTGTTTGCCCTATAATATTTTTTTTAGTATTTATAAAGAAATTTTTTGTAGAAAGTTTTGCTAAAAACAAATATATGTTTTTTGTAGTTATCATAATGTTAATTACAAGCTTTTTTTATTTTTTACTTAATTCTTATATAGGTTCAAATGCTCGCTTTGTTGTGGAATATATTTTTTTACTTTTAGTTCCAAGTATTATTTCTTTTTATGTTTTTACTGAAAATATAAAAAACAAAAAAATATACGATGTAATAAATATATTATTTTTTGTTTTTGTAATTTTTGGTTTGTATGTTAATATTAATTTAATAAATTGTATATTTATAATGTCTAAAAATGGGATGATATAATGAAAAAACTTTTGTTAGTTTTATTGTTATTATTTCTTTCAAATTTAATTTATGCTCAAATATCTGTAGAATATTTTGGCGGTGCAGGCAGAGTTTCTGGAAGTTGTGCTTTATTAAAAACAGAAGACCAATCAATTATTATAGATTGTGGAAGTTTTTATGATGAAGGAAATTTAAAAACAGAAAATTCTTTCATAGATAAAAAACTTATCAATGCAGATGCTATGATTTTAACCCATGCTCATAACGATCATAGTGGACGAATTCCTCAATTAATATCTGAAGGTTTTAGTGGAAATATTTATTGTACAGATGCTACAAAAAAAATAGTTTTTGAAGTTTATAATGATGGCTACAATTATGAAGATGTAAAGAAAAAATATTATTGGTCTAAAAGTAAACAAGATAAGATAAAATTGTATGAACAAAACCAATCTCTTACATTACATTGGTATAAAGAATGCAGAAATGTAGTAAAAAACATTCAACAAAATAAGGAACCAATTTCTATAAAAGATTTAGAAAATAAATATAAAATAAAAATGAAAATATGTAAAAAATGTTTAGAAAAAGATTTGGAAAATATGAAAAAGCAATTTGTTTCTATTAACCTTAAAGAAAATATTGATTTAACAGATAGAATAAATTTTAGTTTGTATGATGCAGGTCATATTACTGGTTCAGCAAGTGTATTGTTTAATATATACGATGAGAAGAAGATAAAAACGGTTGCTTTTTCAGGAGATTTAGGTAGCGGATATTCTAAAATTACACCAAATAAAGATATTATTCCAAAAGTTGATTATGTTTTTGTAGAAACTACTTATGGTGGAGCTAAAAAAAATGTTAGCAAACTAGATTACGAAAAATTTCAAAAAACAATTGCTAATGCACTTAAAAATAATAAAATTGTTTGGATACCAGCACTATCTTTGCATAGAACACAAAAAATTTTATATGAAATAAAACAAGCTCAAATAAACGGCTTAATAGATGATGAAGTTGCTGTATATAGTTTGTCTCCATCTTCTAATGGAATTACAAAACTATATGAAAGTGAAGCAACTTCTTATTTTAAAAATAGTTGGTTTAAAGATGAAGTTTATCAAGTAGGTTCTTTTTTACCAACAAATTATATTACAAAAAAGCCAAAAGAATTTATTTGTCCATCTATAGTAATTTCTGCAAGTGGAATGATGGATCAAGGAGTTTCTTTAAGTTTAGTTAATAAATTGTTGCCATTAAAAAATGTTGAAGTTTGTTTGGTTAGTTATGCTAGTCCCAAAACTCCTGCTGGGAAATTAAAAAAAGGAGCAGGAATTATTAGAACAAAATATGGTTCAACAAAAGTTTTAGCAAAAGTCAATATATTTGATATTTTTTCAGATCATCCTGATATAGATGAACTAATGCATTGGTTATCAAAACAAGATTCTACTACTACAATATATCTTGTTCATGGCGAAAGTGATATTTTAAAAAAATCACAAATTTTATATAAACAAAAAGGGTTTAGTAAAACGAATATAGCAATTAAAGGAATAAATGTTTTGAACTAATTTTTCTAAAAATCAAATTTTTATAAAACTCTATGCTCACTTATGATACATACATATATAATATATGACAAAATATTATTATTTGTTGTATAATAAAATCTATCAAAATATTTAATCTTAGAATTTAGGAAAAAAAATGAATAGTTATGATGTTATAGTTATTGGTGGCGGAAATGCTGGTTGTGAAGCTGCACTTGCTCCTGCAAGGTTAGGATTAAAAACTTTACTTATTACACAAAATATAGATTTGATAGCTAATATGCCTTGTAACCCTGCTATTGGAGGAATTGCTAAAGGTCAAATAGTTAGAGAAATAGATGCACTTGGTGGAGAAATGGGCTGGATAACAGATATGGCTGGTATCCAATTTAAAATGCTTAACAAATCAAGAGGTCCTGCTGTGTGGTCTCCAAGGGCACAATGCGATAAAAAACTTTATTCCACATTTATGCAAAATTCTATAATATCACAAAAAAATTTAGAGTTATTACAGGCAACTGCTATACAAATAATAGTAAAAAGTGGTAAAGTTGTTGGAGTAAAAACAAACTTAAATACAACAATAGAAACGAAAGCAGTTATTGTTACTACAGGAACATTTTTAAATGGAAAAATTTTTGTAGGGAAAACTGTATTTGATGGTGGAAGATTTAGCGAAAGAGCATCTATAGATTTATCTCAATCTTTACAAAAAGATTGTGGATTAAATATATCAAGATTTACTACTTGCACACCGCCAAGGGTCAATGGTTCTACAATAGATTATTCAAAAATGCAAGAACAACCGGGTGATAATCCCCCAGTACCATTTTCACATTTTACAAGTGCATCAGTTTGGCAACAAACTAAAAAACAAGTTTCTTGTTATTTAGTATATTCAAATGAAACTACCCATAAAATAATTAGAGATAATATTAAGCAATCATCTTTGTATAACGGGCTTGCAAATGCTCATGGTCCTAGATATTGCCCTTCAATAGAAGATAAAATTGTAAGATTTCCAGAAAGAACAAGGCACCAACTATTTTTAGAGCCAGAATGTTTATCTACTAAAGAAATTTATATAAATGGATTATTTACAGGGTTAGGCGAAACAGTTCAACAGGATTTGCTACATTCTATAGAAGGATTAGAAACCGTAAAAATAACTAGGTATGGTTATGCTATAGAATATGATTATGTTCCCCCCTTACAAATAAAACATACTTTAGAAACTAAAAATATTGAAAATCTTTATCTTGCAGGTCAAATTAATGGAACTACAGGTTATGAAGAAGCTGCAGGGCAAGGTATAATTGCAGGTATAAATGCTGCACTTAAAGTTATGAATAGGCAACCGCTAATACTTAACAGGCATGAAGCATACATTGGAATTTTAATAGACGATTTAGTAACAAAAAGTGTAGATGAACCATACAGAATGTTTACCTCAAGGGCAGAATATAGATTAAGTATTAGAAACGATAATGCAGATTTACGGCTTATGGAGTTAGGCCATCAAATAGGTTTAATTTCTGATGGTATGTATAAAAAGTTTTTATTGTATAGAGATACATTAGTAAATCTTTATGAAAATAAAGATGTTGCTATGCCAAGCAATGAAGAACTTGCACCATGGTCACAAGAAAAAATAAAAGAAGAGTTAGAAATTACAAAAAAATATGAAGGATATATAAATATTCAAGAACAAACTACAAAAAAAATTGCTAAATATGAAAATAAACAAATTCCACAAAATTTAAATTATGATTTGATTTCCACATTATCTAAAGAAACAAAAGAAAAATTAAAAAAAGTTTCCCCTATAACATTAGGCCAAGCAAACAGAATACCTGGTATAAAACCTAGTGATATTTTGTTTCTAAACATAGCAATTGAAAAACTAAAAAATACAATTGGAAATAAGAAAGATTAACAAAAATATTATAAATAATACAAAAATCCACTTACTTTTATGATAGTGTATTAGTGTGTTTTTTTAGGAGGAAATATGGAAAAACAACCAATAAAATATAAGTTGGGTATAGATTTAGGAACATCTTCAATAGGAGTTGCTGCATACGAATTAACAGAAAATAATGAAATAAAAAAATTGCTTTATCTCGATAGTTATATTTTTAATGAACCTATAGTAGAAAAAACTTTAGTTACATCAAATACGGAAAGAAGAAATGCAAGATTAATACGAAGACAAATTGAAAGGAAAACTAAAAGATTAAAAAAAATGGTATATTTAGCAAATTCAATTGGCATAAAGAAAGAAGATATTGAAAAAATAAAAAGTGATAAAATTCATGAATTAAGAGCAAAAGCAGTAAATGAAAAAATAGAATTAGCAGAATTTATAAAAGTATTGTTTCATATTGTAAAAAACAGAGGATATAAAGGAAATCTAAAATATCAAGGCGATATAAAAGAAAAACTAGAAAAAACCGAAACTATGCTTGGAGAAAAAACATTAGGACAATTTCTTTTTGATAAAAAAACAAATACAAAGAATAATGATTCTTGGAAAAAAATAAATGAAGATGGTATTTTTATTAAAAGAGAATTTATTGAAGATGAATTTGAAAAGATTTGGAGTCAACAAGAACAGCACCATAAAGAATTAAAAGGTAGTTATAAAATAACAAATAAAGATTATTTTCCTGAATATAAAAACAAAACAGAAATAACCTTAAAAGAAGCATTTAAAAGTGCTATGTTTTATCAAAGACCTATAAAATGGAAATTAGATACTATTGGAAATTGTTCTTTATATCCTCAAGAATATCGTGCAGCACAAGCACAGGTGATATATCAAAAATATAGAGTTCTAAATGCAATTGTTAATTTAAGAATAAAAACAGGGAAAAATAGATATGCTAAAGAAAGACAACTTAACAAAATAGAAATAAAAAATTTATATAACTATATTTGTGATAATTATAACGAATACGATAATAGAGGACAAATTAGTTATAAAAAAATTTATGAATTTCTTAATTTAAACAGTGATGAAAAATTTACAATAGATAGAAATAAAACAGAAAATGAAAATGGAATAAAAGGAATAACAACTTTGTTTTGTTTTTATAATTGTGGCTATGATAAAGAATTCAAATCTTTATCTCAAAAATCGCAGGAAATAGTTATCGAATTTTTAGCAAATACAACAGATTATTCTGATATATTACAAAATGAAAAAACTTATATATATAAAAAATTAAATATTGAGGATGAGCATAATCTTATACAAAATATTAAAGAATTAACAGAAAAAGATATAGAAGATGCAAAAAACTTTATTGAATTATTATATGATAATAGAGTTTTTGAAAAAAATGAGTTTGTTTTAGAAAAAAATAGAGCTGATTATAGTGTAAAAGCATTAAAAGAAATAGTTGAAAAAATTTTAGAAAGTGACGATGGAAAAAATGCAGAACAAATTATAGATGAGCTATATAACAAAATAGAGAAAAATAAAAAAGAATTTATTTTAAGAGATTATAAAAAAGTTGCAACAAATAATCCTGTTATAGATAAATCATTGAGAGAATTTAAAAGGATAATAGATTCAATTATTAAAAAATTTTGTTCAAATCCTGAAGAAATAACAATTGAGCTTACAAGAGAATTAAAAAATCCTCTTTCAAAAAGAAAATTTGTAGAAGATCAAAATAAACAATTGGAAAAAGAAAGAACAGAGATAATAAAAGAATTAAAAGATACGGAAATTAATGTAAATTCTACAAATATTGAAAAATATTTGCTTGCAAAAGAACAACATTGGTATTGTCCATATTGTGGTCAGACTATAAATAATAATTTAACACAAACACAAGTAGATCATATAATTCCACAAGCTATTGGTGGACCAAATATTCTTGCTAATAAAGTTTTAGCACATATTACTTGTAATCATGAAAAAGGTAACAGAATTCCATATGAATATGGCTTTTCAGAAGATATTGAAGAATATGTGAAAACATTAAAAGATAAGAAAAAAATAAAAAACAGGAAAGCAAAAAAATCTAATGAAATATCTAATGATTTCAATAATAGTCCATTAATAAATTTTATTAAAATTTTATGGAAAGAATATATGAAAGGACAATATGGGTACAAAAGTCCATCAGCAAAAAAATGGATTCCTACACAGAAAGCAAAAAGAGCTTTAAGTAAAATAAATTTTTTATTGTGTAGACCTGATGAAATAAAAGATGTTGTTGGAGAATTTTCAAATCTACATTCAAATAGCATTGCACATATAAATAAAATAGTATTGGATTGGTGTAGAGATATTTGTTCAAATGTAGTTCCTTCTTTTGGAACTTTAACAGCTTATTTAAGAGATAAATTTTATTTTAATGACATTTTACCTGCAATAAGAATAGAAGAAAATAGAAAACTTTTCGATAAAGATGGCCAAGTTATAGAAACACAAAAATGGCAAGAACTAATTGATAAAAATATTGAATATAATTCAATATGTGCTTTAAAAAAAGATTTTGATGACTATATATTAAGTTTATCAGAAGAGAACAAACCTAAAACAGAAACTGATTGGAAAAAATGCTTTAATGAATTTAAATTATATTTTAGGCAAAATACTAAATTTGACAAAAGATGTGATTACAGACATCATGCTGTAGATGCTGCACTAATAGGATTATCTACACTTTCATTGATTCAACAAGCAGCAATTCATAATGCTAGAAATGGTAGCCTTTATAAATATAAAAGGATAGAAGAAGTTGATGATATAGAATTTATAGATGATAAAAATAATGAAATAATTTTAAAAAATAAGGAAAAATTAAAATATGACAATATAGAAAAAACTGAAGATGGCAAATATGAAATAATAGTTAATGGTTTTGATATATCAAAAGATAAATTTGTTTCATTTAATAATATTAAAAATGAAGTGAAGAAATACTTAACAAATTTTGTTGTTTGGCATAAGTCAGATCATAAACCAAATGGAAAATTTTTCTATGAGACTGCATATAATATAAAAAAACATGAAATAAAGGAAGGAGAACTAGTAAGTTGTCTTACAAGTAGAGCAGCTCTTGAGGATATTTTAGCAAAAGAAAATGATTCTAAAAAATTTATAGAAAAGTTAAATAAAATTATAGTTGGTGAAGAAATTAAAAAGTCAGTTATTAATCAAGTTCAAGAAAGAGTAAACAAAGGTATGTCCTTAAAAGATGCTTTTTTAAGTAATGATTTAATATTTCATAAAAATAAAATAAAAAAACTAAAAATATTTAAAATTGGCGGTGGGGGTGGATATGCCAAATTTAACGAACAAACAGATAAAAATGTTGATAACAAAAAATTTTATATAAATAATCCAAAAAATGCATATGCTTGTATGGATTTTGATAGTAAAACAGGAGATCTTATAGGCGGAGTTCCTGTTTGGAAATTTGTGGGCAACAAAGAAAAAATAAAAGGAATTAGATTTTTTAAGGATGATATAGTTTATGATAAAGACTCAAAAGATTTTTATTGTGTTGATGGCTTTCAGGTTGCTAATGGATATATAGAATTAAATTCAACGGTCAATGCTAAAAAAACAAAAATTAGAAAAACAAACATAAAGAATTTAATATTATGTAAAACAAAAGAAGATATAATAAAAATAAAAAAAGAATACCAAAATGGGTAATGATTATATTGTTAGTATAGAAAGAGATTCTTTCTTATCAATAGATACAGGACGGTTAAAAATTAAATTTGCAAATACTGAGCAAATTCATTTTGTTGCTGTTGTTGATATTGCTGCTGTAATTTTATCTTCTTATCAAATAACAATTACAAATGGTGTTTTTAAAGCTCTATCAGATGTAGGGGCAATTATAGTTTGTGTAGATAATTCTTTTATGCCAACTTCAATAACTTTACCAATAGCTAAAAATTTTAAAGGAGCAACCAGACCATATTTGCAAGCAAAAAATATTGATTCTAAATTTAATAAAATATTATGGGAACAAATAATAAAATCTAAAATATCAGGGCAAATATCAGTATTAAAAAATATAAACGAATCTCAATCAAAATATTTAGAAAACTTTTTAAAACAAATACAAAATGGTGATGAAAAAAATATTGAAGGTTTTTGTGCAAGGATTTATTGGGAAAATTATTTTAAATACTTTCATTCAAATAATATTAGAGAAAAAATTGGTGCTATAGATGTTATAAATAGTTCCCTAAATTATGGATATGCTATTGTAAGGTCAATAGTTGCAAGAAGTTTATCAGCTACAGGGCTTAATTTTAATTTAGGGATATGGCATAGCAGAAAAGATAATCCTTTTAATTTAGTTGAAGATTTTATAGAACCTTTTAGATATATAGTAGATAAAGTTGTTCTAAATTTATTAAAAAATAATACTTATGAAAGTTTAAATAAAGAATTAAAAAATAAAATTATAATTGAAATTTTAAAACAAGAAATAATTTTGTTTGATAAACAATATAGATTGTTTCAAGGAATAGATAAAGCAATATATTCTTATTGTAGATGTTTAGAAAGTAATACTTCTACACTAATACTGCCAAATATAAAATTAACAACAAATTTAAATGATATAGAAATTAATTATATAAAATATGAAACCAAATAGTTGGAGAATTATGTGGCTTTTAGTAGTGTTTGATTTTCCCACACAAACAAAAATTGAAAGGAGAAGATATACTCAATTTAGAAATCATTTATTGGAAGAAGGCTTTTTACAAATGCAATTTTCTGTTTATATAAGAAACACTCCAACATTTCCTGTAGCAAATTCACTAGCACAAAGATTGGGCAATTTAGTTCCAGAAAAAGGTAAATGCTCTTTTTTATTTCTCACAGATAAACAATATGGCTTAACCATAAATTTTTATGGTAGAAAAAAAGAAAAAACAGAAAAAGAGCCACAGCAACTTCTTCTGTTTTCCTAAAATTTTTACAAAGCGAGAGCAAAGCTCTCTTTTACGGGCTTATTATTAGCCCTTGTTTCCTAAGTTCGCCTGCCTAAACTTTAATTGACATTGCTATTATAAAAAAAACTAATTCAAAAATCAATCACTTTTACAATTGATATTATATCAATTAAAGTTTAGGCGAGCAATAGGAACTTTGATTAATTATTTTTTGTTTTTCTTCTAATTATATCAATTAAAGTTTAGGCGAGCAATAGGAACTTATCTCCTTTTTTATCCTCTATAAATTTTATTATATCAATTAAAGTTTAGGCGAGCAATAGGAACAGTCCGGCTATCCATAAAGGAGTCTGCGAAATTATATCAATTAAAGTTTAGGCGAGCAATAGGAACACAATGCACTGTCGACTGCAACAAATAATCATTATATCAATTAAAGTTTAGGCGAGCAATAGGAACTCTAAACTAAATATTGAAA
>CAMVLN010000018.1 GCA_947168325.1 uncultured Elusimicrobia bacterium
GCAGTCCTACCTGTGGATTTATAACATTTATTAATTCTTTTATAGCTATCTTTTGTTTTTTATTTCCAGTAGCATTGTATTCAATTTCTGTATTAGTGTTAGCATCAACAAGTTCTTCTAAAATAATGCCAAACTTTTCTTTTATATTTGTTGCTTCTTTTTTTGTTATTTTTAATTTTGCAGCTATATCTCTTGAAACATAATCAGAACCAAATGGTAACTCAAAAGAATCTTTTATTTTACCTTCAACATAAACAACAATTCCTGTTGTCATTCCACCAATATCAACTAATATACAACCTAAATCTTTGTCGTCATTAGAAATTAACTCTTCTGCAATAGAACTATAACCATATTTCAGAATATTTCCATTTGTAACTTGCATAATATTTGTAATATTACTTTTTGTTCCACAAATCATAAGAGCTTTTAATTCTAAAAATTTACCTATCATTTGTTGAGGATTTTGAACTGCTTGTTCATCTATTTTGTATTGTTGTGGTATTATTTCTATAATTTCTTTTGTATCATCTATCTTATTTGCTTCGGCTAATCTTTTTTCTATTTCAATCATAGTTTTTTCTGTAACAGGGCCAGTAACAGCACCTGCTTCTTCGTCATCATTAATCTTTATCCTAGCATTAGCGGAAACAACATCTATTAAAGTACCTCTAACTGCTGATATTATATCTATATTATCTATATTAAGTTCTTCTACCTTTTCTAAAAATTTATCAACTGTAAATTTTGCTGCCCCAATATCAGATATTACTCCATTTTTTACACCATCAGAAGAATAAGTATTTGCTGATAATATTTCAATTTGTTTGTCTTCAGTAATTTTTGCAATCACTCCATGAATAGAATTTGCTCCTAAATCTAAACTTATAATGGCATTTATTTTTTCCATATCAAATTAACTCCAAATCTTTATTTATAATCAACTACCTTCTTTTACTTTCTTTACTATAACCATATTTTTATTTTCATCAATAAAACTTAAATCTATTGACTGAATATCTAATTTTCTTTTTACTACATCATCTAAAATTTTTTGTAATTTGTAAGATTTATCTTCTATTTTGTTCTCTTTTGGTAATCCCCAGTATATGTTTATCTTATTATCTAAAGTTAGAATTATATCATCAACATCGCCATATTTTATTTCCGTAATTTGTGGAATTAAATTTTTTATATACTCTTTTGTATGCTTTAAAAAAGCTAATAGTGTAGTTCTTTCTTCATTATTATTAAATACCATAGTTGGAACTGCCATGCTAGACATATTGCCTATTAAATCAAAAGGTTTATTATCAAAATCTAATCCCATTTTTTTATCTTTAATATTAATAAAAACTTCTGGAACTCCTTCTTTAAAAGAAATTATAACCTTTTTATCAAACCATTTTCTAGATATAGAAATATTGGTTAATTCCTGTTTGTTTTTTTCTAAATTTTTTTTTGCATCACATAATTCTATTTTCAATAAACTTTCTCCAATTTGAAAAGGGAGTATTTTAATAATTTCTGATTTTGTGATATTTTTACAACCTTCTATTTCTATATCATTAATAAAAAACCTTTCGTTTGCATACAGATATTCCTTTAACCAAAAAAAACTAAATATACATATAACAACAATAAAAATAAAAAATATAAACTTAAATAAAAACTTAAAAATTTTTGTTTTATATTTTTTTGTTCTACTATATATTTTCTGTTTTGATGGATATGTAGAACTATTTAAATTTATATATCTTTTAAAATTATTAGCTTTTGTTGTTTTTTTAGCTTTTTTAGTTTTTTTTATTAATGGTTTATTATTAATTTTTATAACCATCTTTACCTTGCTGATTTTAAAATTTCTAATACTAAATTTTCAAAACTCATACCAATGTATTTTGCTGCATCAGGGAACAATGAAGTTTTTGTCATTCCTGGTAAAGTATTTAACTCTAAAACATATATACTGTTTTTTTTATCTACTATCATATCTACTCTACATATTCCATTACACATAAATTCACTAAAAATTTTTAATGCAATATCTTGAGCTTTTTTTAGAACTTTATTCGGTAATCTTGCTGGAATAATATGTGTAGATTGCCCTATAGTATATTTAGATTTAAAATCGTAAAATTTACCTTTAGGGACAATCTCTATAACAGGTAAAGGTTTGCCATTTAAAACCCCTACCGTAATTTCCATACCTTTGATATACTGTTCTACTAAAACTCTATCTTCAAAAGAAAAAGCTAACTTCACTGCTTTTTTGAAATCTTTTTTATTTTTTACTATAGATACTCCTATTGCTGACCCTTGTGATGCTGGTTTTACAACTACAGGAAATTTTGGCATATCAAAAGGTTTATTTTTTTCAATTGTAAACCATTTTGCTGTAGGAATTTTTGCATACTCAAACATTTTTTTAGAAATAATTTTATCTATACTTGCCGAGCTTGAAAAAACTCTACAACCTGTATATGCAATACCCATAATTTCAAGCATACCTTGAATTGTACCATCTTCACCCATAGCTCCATGCAAAATAACATAAGCAATTTGTATTTTTTCTTTTACAAGTTTTGTTGCAACATTTTTATCTACATCTATTAACACTACATCAAAACCTAACTTTTTTATAGCCTCATAAACTGCCTTACCCGACATTAATAAATTTTCTCTTTCTGAAGTAGTTTCACCTTTTATAATTTCATTTTTTTTATTTTTTAAACTTATCATTTTATTATTTTTATCTCAGTTTCTAAACTTATACCATATTTTTTTTTAACTTCATTTTTTATAAAATCTATTAAATTTAGCATATCTCTAGCACTACCATTATTTTCGTTTATAATAAAGTTTGCATGTATATTAGAAACTTTAACATCTCCTATACTATAATTTTTAAGATTTAAAGAATCTATTATTCTTCCGGCACTATCATTTTTAGGATTTTTGAATATACAGCCAGCATTTTTAGTGCCAATAGGTTGAGTTTTTCTTCTTTTATCTGTCTCTTGTAAAATCACTTTTAAAATATCATTTTTATCTGTTTTTTTCAACACAAAAAAAGCCTTAGTTATAACACAATTTTGTAAATTACTTTTTCTATATTCAAAATTAAAATCTTTTTTATTTAATATTTTTTTTATACCTATAAAATCTACTATTTCTAATTTATCTATAACTGAAGATATAGACATATTTTTTGTTCCTGCATTACCATAAATTGCACCACCTACTGTTCCGGGTATTCCTACAAAATATTCCAAACCACTTAATTCTTTATCTGCTGTTATTTTAGATAAAAAAGATAAATTAACAGCACTACCACAAACAATTTTATTTTCTTGTATACAATACCTACAAAAATCGCCACAAAGTTTTATAATTATTCCCCTAAAACCTTCATCGCTAAACAAAATATTTGAGCCACCACCAATAATGTAAAATTTTATTTTGTTCTTATATATAAATTTTAGCAATAGTATTAATTGTTGTTCATTAAATATTTCTACAAAATAATCTGCATTACCACCAATACACAGTGTAGTATGTTTTGATAAAGGTTCATTTTGTTTTATATTGCATCCTATTAAAGATAATTCTAATAATATATTTTTATTCATAATATTTTATAGATATCAAGATAACCTATCTATTTTACATAAATACTAATGGTTTTTACATATAAGCTATATTAAATAAATACTATTTAGAAAAAAAGCATAGTTTAGGTTAAATAGAATCTAAAAGTTAAACATTATTTATGTTTAAATTTTATTTTTATTAAAGCCGATTCTTTTTCGGTGGTTTGTATGGAAATTGTAAAATCTGTTTCGCTATTTTTTTGTATTTTAGATATTATAAGGTCATCTTGTATGAAAACAGGTTTTTTAAAATTTATTTCCATTTCATCTAAAATATAATCTTGTTTAAATTGTTGG
This sequence comes from uncultured Elusimicrobia bacterium, assembly GCA_947168325.1. GTDB lineage: Bacteria > Elusimicrobiota > Endomicrobiia > Endomicrobiales > Endomicrobiaceae > Ruminimicrobiellum. Next base: position 3,951 of record CAMVLN010000018.1, read on the forward strand.
GTAAATGTTTCCATCGCCCACATTGGATAAACACAATTATTCACATGCCCATTACTATCAATATCATCTTCTCTTATTTGAATTTGTTTTTCAAAATCTATTTTTTGTAAACAATGAATTTTTTTAAAATCAGTATTTAATGCTCGTTGTGGTAAAACAGTATAAGCAAGATTATAGTCATCAAATTTTATAGGCCTTGCTTTTATTATATCTATCATTGCCCATTGACTAGATGCTGCAATTAGAATATTTCCTTGTGTATCTTCAACAAGAAATTCTCTTATAGCTATTAATGCTGTTTTAGAAGATGGCCATGTTTTAAGAATTATCTTGTCAAAAATTTTAGGAAAAGAAAATATCTTTATGTGATATGCTCTAGCTATCCATGCTAAATGTTTTTGTTTACAAAAAGTATATCCTACATTGAGCTTTTGTGCATGAGTATCTGCCATATCTTGCAATAAATGAAAAATACTAATGAGTTTTATCTTTTCATTTCTATCACATTCATAACTTGATATTATATGCTCTTTAACAAGTTTATCTATTATCATTATTTATAAACCTTTTATTTTTTTTGTAAATTGGATATTTCGTTAACCCATTTGCTAAATCTTGGACATTTTTCTATAAAAATATTTATTGAAATTTTATTAGATATTTCCTTTCCATCAATAACTTTACTATAATCACAAAATATATTTTCTAATCTTTTTGATGGAGCAGTTTCATAACTATCATTTATATCTTCAGGATTTTTATATTTTTCTATAATTTTTGATAAATCTTCTTTTTGTTTTTTGTTAGCATTTTTAACTTGTATTATTGCATTTATATCACTAAACCATAATGCTTCTGTTTCATGCATTTGTATATATGGAATAAGAATTTTATTTCTATATTTGTTATCCTTATAAAATTCATTTTTTATTTCTTCTTCAAGTTCAGAAACTTTTTTATTACCTTTATTTTTCAATCTATAAAAATCTATAAATGTTGTTAACATAGGATACATATTACTGTGTTTATGTAAAAAATCAACAATTCTAGCTATAGAAACATTCCCTCCAATATTTTTTTGTTTATCATTAATCCCCACAGGTTTTAATGAAATATTTATTTTATTAAAATAGTTTTTATTTAATTGTTTTATAAAATCAGTTTCTGTTTGTCCTTCACATACAACACCAATATTAATAAAATCTAAATCATTAGTAGTCATTAGGAGTTCCACCTATAATATTTCTACCCCAAATATCACCTATAGAAAATTCATTTAACCATTCTTTTACTTCTTTTTCTTCTAGCCGTCTAAAATAAGATGTTTCATCTTTTCTATCAACAACTATTATATCTTCGTAACTAAATTCATTTATAAATTCAATAGACTGAGATGTTGCAATAATCTGCTTACCTTTTTTTGTAACACTTTTAAAAAGTTCAGCAAGAATTTTTAAGGCATATGGATGTAGCCCTAACTCTGGCTCATCTATTAAAATTGTGTTTGCAATACAATTTGTTGGTTGTAATAGAAGAGTTGCTAAAGCAATAAATCTTAATGTTCCAGAAGATAAATCATAAACATCAAAAATTTTATCATAGCCAATATGTTTCCACCTTATCATTATATTATTTTCTTCAGGTTCTAATATAAAATCTTGAAAAAAAGGAGCAACCATTTTTACTACTTCAACTATTTTATTATATTCATACAGATTATATTTTTTAAATCTGTATAACATTGCAGGTAAATTATCCGCTTGTGATTGAAGAAAAAGATTATCAGTAATTTTGCAAGATTTTTTTATCGGGGCATTATTGCCAACATCATGAAAATGATAAATTTTGATATTTTCTAAATATTTTTTTATATAGTATGCTTTATAACTATCTGTTTTACTAATATGACTTTCTAAACCTATACCTAAATCGTCATATGTTCCCTTTGGTATAAAGTGGACTATTTCTTTATTTATAGTAAGTGTATTGGGAATGGAAAAACCCAAAAATAATTGATAAATGTTCTGTTGTTTTAAAGTTAGGACAATATTTATTTCTTGTGTAACTTTACTTCCAAAAAACAAAAATCTATCTGCCCTTCCTTCGCTTAATAAATACTTTTGTAAATTTTCAGAATATATATTATTTAATAATTCAAATATTTTTATAAAATTGCTTTTTCCAGCACCGTTTTGCCCAACAATAATATTTATAGGTTTTAAAACGATATCCATTTCTTTTATAGATTTAAAACCTTTGATTTGTATTTTATTTAAAGTGCTTTCCACAAAAACTCCTAATTTTTCACATTTAAATATTGTGCAGAGTATTATACAAAATATTAATTTATAGTTGTATTTACTGAACATTGTTATTGAAACTAAAATAATATTTATGTTAAAATTCTTTATCAATATTTTTTCTACAATATAAAAAAATGAAAAATGAATTTAAATTAGTATCCAATTTTAGTCCGGCAGGAGAACAGCCACAAGCAATAGATAAACTGTCGAAAAATATTCTAGCAAATAAAAAAACACAAGTGTTGCTTGGTGTTACTGGTTCTGGTAAAACTTTTGTTATAGCTAATGTTATACAGAAAGTTCAAAAACCAACACTTATAATTTCACCTAACAAAATTCTTGCGGCACAATTATATTCTGAATTTAAATCTTTTTTCCCACATAATGCTGTAGAATATTTTATATCGTATTATGATTATTATCAACCAGAAGCATATATTCCACAAACAGATACATATATAGAAAAAGATTCTTCTATAAATGATCATATAGATAGATTAAGGCTTAAAGCTACAACATCTATTCTTGAAAGAAGAGATGTTATTGTTGTTGCTTCAGTTTCAAGTATTTATAATTTAGGTGCCCCTGAAGACTATCAAAATATGTGTGTAAAAATTTCTGTTGGCCAAAAAACTACAAGAGATAAAATAATTGAACAACTTATTGCAATACAATATGAAAGAAATGAAATAGATTTTATTAGAGGCAAATTTAGAGTTAAAGGAGACATTTTAGATATTTTCCCTGCATATTTAGAAACAGCAATAAGAATAGATTTTTTTGGAGATGAAATAGATACAATAAAAGAATTTAATGTTTTAACAGGTGAAATTTTAAATAAAAAAGAAAAAACATATATTTATCCTGCAAAACATTTTGTTACTTCTAGTGACAAATTAAAAACTTCCATAAAACTTATAGAAAATGAACTTGAAAATAGAGTTACACATTTAAAAGCCGAAGGTAAATTATTAGAAGCTCAAAGGTTATTACAAAGAACAAAATATGATATGGAAATGTTGCAAGAAACAGGTATATGTCATGGTGTAGAAAACTATTCAAGACATTTATCTTTAAGACCAGCAGGAACCCGCCCAACAACATTAATAGATTATTTTCTTTCTAACGAACTAACGAAAGATTTTATGTTAGTTATAGATGAATCTCATATATCTTTGCCACAAATAAGAGGAATGTATGAAGGAGATAGAAGCAGAAAACAAACATTAGTAGATTTTGGATTTAGGTTACCATCCGCACTTGATAACAGACCTTTAAAATTTAATGAATTTGAAGAGATAATAAATCAATCTATAATGGTTTCTGCAACTCCGGGAAAATATGAATTAGAAAAGTCAAAAAATGATATAGTGGAACTTGTTATTAGACCTACAGGTCTTGTAGATCCAGAAGTTATTATAAGGCCAATAGATAATCAAATTAAAGATATGATTGAAGAAATAAAAAAAGTTATATCTAAAAAACAAAGAGTATTAATAACAACATTAACAAAAAAAATGTCAGAAGATTTAACAGCATATTTAAAAGAAAAAGGATTTAATGTTGAATATATGCATTCGAGTATAGAATCTCTTAAAAGAATAGAAATAATAAGAGATTTACGGTTAGGAAAATTTGATATTTTAGTAGGTATAAATTTGTTAAGAGAAGGGCTAGACTTGCCAGAAGTTGCACTTGTTGTAATTCTTGATGCAGATAAAGAAGGGTTTTTAAGGTCAGAACAAACTTTAATTCAAACTTGTGGTAGAGCTGCAAGAAATGTTGATGGAAAAGTAATTTTTTATGCTGATAAAATTACAGGTTCTATGGATAGAGCAATTAAAGAAATGGTTCGTAGAAGAAAAAAACAATTAGAGTACAATAAAAAAAATAAAATAACACCTAAAACTATTATTAAAGCTGTTAGTGAACTTGAAGAGTTTCAATTTAAAGCAAAGGAAACTTCACAACAAATGTTAGTTAAACAACTAAATGAAGAATATATATCTTCAAAAAATATTAATCAAATTATGAAATCTTTGGAACAACAAATGAAAGAAGCAGCAGACAATTTAGATTTTGAAACAGCTGTAATTTTTAGAGATAAATTAAAAGAACTTAAAAGTATGAGTATACAATCACAATCATCAAACAAAAAAACATCAAACAAATCAAAAAAGTAAAAAATAAGAACAAATAATAAAAATTTACAGTAATTCTAATTGTTTTGAATTTAGAGGAGCAAAACTCATTCTATGTATTGGGCAAGGGCCAAACTGTTTTATTGCTTCAATGTGAGCTTTGGTTCCATATCCTTTATGTTTTTGAAAGTTATATTGTGGATACAGCTTTGCATATTCATACATAATATTGTCTCTTGTAACTTTTGCAATAATTGATGCACAAGCTATACATGCACTTTTAGCATCCCCTGAAACTATCGCCTGCTGATTATATGCTATATTAGGAATTGTGTGGTTGCCATCAACTAAAACTAAATCTGGTTTTACAGATAAACACTCTACTGCTTTTCTCATTGCAAGAAATGTTGCTTGTAAAATATTTATACCATCTATCGTTTTATTATCAACAATCCCTATTCCATAAGAAACAGATTTTTGTTTTATTGCTTCAAATAAAACATTCCTTTTATTTTCGGGTAACTTTTTAGAATCGTCAACACCGTTAATAACTATATCTTTTGAAAATATTACTGCTGCTGCTACTACTGGTCCTGCTAAAGGTCCCCGTCCTGCCTCATCAACACCACAGACAAAACTAAGTCCCCTATTATAAAATTCTTTATCAAAATCAAAAAGAAAAATCTTCTTTCCTTTATACTGCTTTATTTTCAACTGCAACTTCTTCAGCTTGTTTCCTTTGAACATCAGCAATTCTTGCTGCTTTACCCGACAAGTTTCTTAAATAGTAGAGCTTTGATTTCCTTACTTTACCTTGCCTCATAACTTGTATTTTTTCAATTCTTGGTGAATGTATAGGGAATATCCTTTCTACTCCAACACCAAAAGAGATTTTTCTTACTGTAAATGTTTCAGTAAGCCCAGTCCCCCTTCTTTGTATCACAACTCCCTCAAAAGCCTGAATCCTTTCATTTCCACCTTCAACAACTTTAAAAAAAACTTTTACTGTATCACCAGCTCTAAATTGTACCTTAATATTTTTCTTCTGTTTTTCTTCTATTTGCTCTATAAGTGACATTTTACTGCTCCTTTAATTTTTTACTGTTTCTTTTTGCTTTAATAGTTTAAACATGATGACATACAATACAAAAAAAAATAAAACAAGTTGTATTTTCATTGCTTTTTTAACTTTAATAAATCAGGTCTTCTATTTTTTGTTCTCTCATAGGACTTCTGTTTTCGCCATTTTTCTATTTCTAAATGATTACCCGAAAGTAAAACTTCAGGAACATTCATATTTTTAAATTTTGCAGGTCTGGTATATTGAGGATAATCTAACATTCCATTATAAAAAGAATCTTGCTCTACAGATGTTTTATCTTGAACTACTCCAGGCAACATTCTAGCAACACAATCAATTAAAACCATTGACGGAAGCTCCCCACCAGTTAAAATATAATCTCCTATAGATATCTCCTCGTCAACCCAATTCATAACTCGTTCATCTACACCTTCATAATGACCACATAACAAAACTAAATGTTCATATTTTGAAAGAGATTTAACCTTTTGTGTATTTAATAAGTTTCCTTGTGGACTCATATAAATAACATAAGGTTTTTTATACGGATTTTTATATAAACTATTTTTCTTTCTTACTCCAATACTTTTCAACGACAAATATATTGGCTCTACCTGCATCAACATTCCAGGTCCACCACCAAAAGGTCTATCATCTACTTTCTTATGTTTGTTTTTTGTAAAAGCTCTTATATCTACACAATTTATATCTAAAATATTTTTTTCTCTTGCTTTAGCTATTAAGCTACAAGTCATAGGTCCAGCAAACATATCCGGAAATATCGTTAATATATCAATCTTCATAAACCATAAGTCCAAAAGAATCTTCTACAATAATAGTATCTTCTAATTTAACTTTAGTTCCATAAGTATCACTATATCCTTCAGGTAAAGATACAAAAATCCTTCTTCCAGACATATCTACTTTTGTCACTATGCCTTTTAAAGCTGGAATTAAAAGCTCCTCACTTTCAGACTTTATGGTCCATATATCATTATTTCCCGTAGAAAATACATCTGTCAACAAACCTAATTCTATTCCATCTTGATCAAAAACTTCAAAACCTAAAATATCTGATACTTTCCATACGGTTTTTTTAAAATTTTTTATAGTACTATCCATTTTTAATCTAATAGCACTCCAAAACTTACTATTCTACAATTTCCAATGTTGTTCTTTTATTAAGTTTCGCAGATGCAGAATTCAAAATTATTCTTATAGCTTTTATTATTCTGCCTTCCTTACCAATAATTTTACCTCTATCGCTTACTGCAACCTTAAGTTCCAAAATTGTAGACCTTTCCCCTACAACTTCATTTACTTCTACTTGATCAGGATTATCAACCAAAGCTTTTATTATATAAAGTATCAAATCTTTCATTTTACTCTCCATTAAAATAATATTATTTTATGCTTCTTATTTTCTACTGCTTTTTTAACAAACTAGATACTGTATCAGATGGCTTTGCACCATTTTTTAACCAATACTCTACCCTATCCTGCTTAACAGATAACTTATTCTCCTGTAAAACCGGATCGTACTGTCCTAAGATTTCAATAGGTTTTCCATTTCTTTTCGCCCTTTGATCAATAGCAACTACCCTGTAGTAAGCCCTTTTTGGTCTCCCTATTCTCTGTAGACGAATTCTCACACTCATTTGAGTTCTCCTTTCCTAAATAAATATTCTCGCCAAACGAACTACTCAGCCTATGATTCTATATGTTTTCATCTTGTTTGTCAAGTTGTTGTGGTCTCTCATAACATATTGGATTTTTAGCAAAATTAGTTTATCAAAATTTTGTTAATAAATTCTATTTGTGTTATATAATTATGACACTTTATCAAATCATACCAACATAATTATTGTATTAATTGTTTATTTATCTCATTAATGTCTTTGTTTATATATGATTAAAAAATTGTTCTTGTATTGTTCTGTTAAATCTATATATATATACATCACTTTTTGGCTTTTGAGGATAATTAAAATAATGAATTTTTTTATCTTCCACATATTTATCAAAATGTTTTTTACATTCTAATCCTTTATCTGTTTGTATGGCTTTTATATTAAATGGTACTTTTTCTTTTATTTCACTTATAAATTCTCTACTTATAACACTATTTAATTCTTTATACAACTTTGCATATACATATCTGATTACTCTACCTATTCTTGTTATTGCATATAGCTTTATATCTCAATATCTCAAATGTATACTATCTATTTGTACCATTTCGTACCATTTCTCAAATTCTTTTATCCATTTTCCTTTACAATATCGCTTCTTTCGTGTATATATTACTTCCTTTCTTACTCCTATATATCTTATCCTGTATTGCTTTATATGTCCTTTTACTTCTTCTTTTAGCTCACTCTTCCTTTTACTTTTATTTATTGGTGCTCTAGACTTATTCTTTAACCCTATTATTCCTTCTTCCCTTAACTCCTTCTTCCATAAATACAGCACTGACCGTATTACTTTTAATCTATTCTTTACATACTCTAATCCATATCTTTCATATAATTCTAATATAAATGTTTTCTCTTCTACTTCCTACGGTTCTTCCTCTAATGCTATTAATGTTTTAATTGTTGTTTTTATTCCCTTTCCATACCATCTACTCTTTTGTTCCTTTTTGAACTCCTTCCTTACTCCTTTTTACTAATAAATCCCTATTTTTTATTTATTAGCTTTTTTACTTATTTTAGTCCATTTTGTGTTTGATCTTTTACACTACTAAATTTCTGACAGATGAAGTGTTGAAAGAATTCTCTTTTGATATTAAAGAATTTCAAGTTGATGATGATACTGAATTTATGGACAATTTTAAATAAGCTTGCCAAGATAATGATATTAAATTACTAGTTTTTCCACATAGAAAATCTAAAATCAATTGCAATGTCAAAAGAAATAATAGAACTCTTCAAGAAGAATATTATTCTAAAAATTATAACAATTTAACAACAAATATTTCTTCTTTAAAAATATTTACAAAGCAAATTCAAAATCTTTACAATTTTGTTAAACTTCATAGAAATCTTATTTTTAATATTAGATTTTTTTCTACTATGGAATTTTTACCTTTCAAAATTTATATTTCAAAAACGGTTAAATCTCTTTAACACTAACAGAACAGTGTTAACACTTAATAAAATTATAAAAATTGTATATAATAAAACAAATAAATTTTAAGAGTTTCATAATATGAATTATGTAGTTGCAATAGTATATAATCATTTAAAACCAATTACAAAGCAATATTGCAAAAAAATTTCTGCTTGGCTAAAGAATAAAAATGTAAAGGTTAAGTATATTTCTTACAATGTTAAAACAAATCCAAAAGTTGATTTTATAATTTCTCTCGGTGGGGATGGAACGATGTTGAGAATAAGCAGACTTATATCAAAATATTCCATTCCAATAATTGGGGTAAATTTAGGAACTCTTGGTTTTTTAACAGATGTAGATATAAAAAGTGTTTTTGTTGCTTTAGAAAATATTTTAAATAATGGAATTCATTATGAAGAAAGAATGATGTTGGATATTGAAATTGAAACAAAAAATAAAAAAATAAAAACTACGGCATTAAACGATTGTATATTAAGATCTGTATATAATGGAAGAGTGATTTCTGTAGATGCTTTTGTAAATAAAGAATTTGTATCCAGTTATAATGGTGATGGTGTTGTAATTGCTACACCTACAGGTTCTACAGCATATTCTTTGGCTTTGTCTGGTCCTATAATTTATCCTACTTTGTCTCTATTTATAATAGCTCCAATATCGCCGCATACTTTGACTCATAGACCTATGATTCTAGATTGTAAAAACATACTGGAATTTTCTTCCACAAATAACAACAGAAAAACTGATTTAGTTGTTTCCATTGATGGACAAGAAAATTATGTTTTAGAAAAAGATAAAAAAGTTAAAATAAAAATGTTTTCAAAAAAGGCAAAACTCATTAGAGATAAAAAGTATTCTTATTTTGATACACTTAAAACTAAATTGAAATGGGGTGTTTAGTTGATTACATCTTTGAATATTAGAAATTATGCATTAATAGAAAACCTTAATATAGATTTTACAAAAGGGCTTACTGTTATTACAGGTGAAACCGGTGCAGGGAAATCAATAATTATAGACTCAATAGATTTATTGTTAGGTCAAAGAGCAAATTCTAGCATAATAAGGACAGGTGCAAACTCTTGTGTAATTAGTGCCACATTTGATATATCAAAAAATATTAAAGCAAAAAATGTTCTTGCTGATTTATCTATAGAATATGAAAATGAAATAATTATTAGAAGGCAAATTGATATATCCGCAAAAAGTAAAGCATATATAAATGATATTCCTGTAAGTGTAAGTAGCCTTTTAAATATAGGGAAATATTTGGTTGATTTTTATGCCCAAAATAAAAGCAATATGTTGTTTGAAGAAAGTTATCAAAGACAAATAATTGATAGTATTGCAGCTAATGATAGCTTACTTAGTAAATTATCGGTTAAATATGATGAGTTAGAAAAATTAAATTCTAAAAAAGAAGATATAGAAAAATCTAACACAGATAGAGAGAAAATATTAGATTTGTATAAATATCAAATACAAGAGATAAAAAAAGCAAATTTAAGTGTTGATGAGGAAGAAAATATAGAAAAAGATTTGCCAAAACTTAAAAATGCAGAAAAAATACAAAATATAACAAAAGAAATGATTTCAATATTGTATAAACAGGATAATTCAATAATTGATAATCTTTCAACAATTGCCAAACAAATTGATTTGTTGCAAAAATATGGAGTAAATATTGATAATATTTCAAAAAATATAAATTTATCAATTAGTCAACTAGAGGATGTTTATAGAGAAATAGAAGAAATATATAGTGATATAGATGTTTCTTCTGAAGCATTAGATTTAATGTTGGAAAGACAACAATTAATAAAAAAATTAAAATCAAAATATGGAAAAACTATTCAAGGAATTATTGATTATTGTGTGGATTTGGAAGAGAAGGTAAAAACTCTTGAAAACTATGATATAAATATAGAAAAAGTTCAAAAAGAAATTGATGAGCTTTTAAAAGAAATTATAAAAATTTGTGAAGAAATATCAAGCAACAGAAAGAAAGCATCTTGCCATATTTCAAAAAAAATTATGTTGGAACTTGAAGATTTAAATATGAAAAATTCTCAATTTGAAATTGCATTAGAAAAAAAAGAAATAACTAGAACAGGTTTTGATAAATTGGAGTTTATGTTTAGTGCAAATAAAGGAGAAAAACTTTATCCTATAGCTCTTGTTGCCTCCGGTGGAGAAATTTCAAGGTTAATGTTGGCATTATCTACTACAATATCAGAAAATTATAATGTTGATACAATAATTTTTGATGAAATTGACACTGGAACTAGTGGAAAGACCGGTGATAAAATAGGAAAAAAATTAAAAAGTTTATCTAAAAATAGACAAGTAATTTCCATTTCACATTTGGCACAAATTGCATCAAGTGCAAACAACCATATAAAAATATACAAAGAAACTCAACAAGATAGAAATATTACAAAAGCAAAAATTTTAAATCAAAAAGAAAGAATAGAAGAAATTGCAAAAATAATTTCTGGAGAACAAATTACAGAACATGCTTTAAAGCATGCAGAAGAAATGCTTAATTGTAATAAATAGATTTTTTGCTTATAATTTTGCTGCATGCTATATACTAAACATAATGTTTGAAGAGTTACTATAGAAGTTCAAGCACAAATTTAACTACAGTGAATAAAAAAGTTAATAATAACAAATAGTCAAATATGTTATGAGTGACTACACTAAATATATTTTTGCCACTTTTTTTGATATAATCTATAAATCATTATTTTAGCGGATGATTATGAAAAAAGCAACAAGAATAGGTTTTATTGATGCAATAATATCTTCTATATGTTATGGCTTATATCCGTTATTTGCCATACTGCTATATAATACAGGATCATCTATAGTTAACTCACTGTTTTATAGATATTTAATTGCCTTTATAATTTATTTATATATATTAAAAGTTCATAAAAAAATAAGCCTTTACATAAATTTCAAAGAATTTGTGTCATTATTTTTTGTAGGTATTACTTTTGCGGCATCTTCTTTTGCTTTGTTTATTGCTTTAAAATACATAGATTCAGGAATAGCTTGTACAATAGTGTTTGTTTATCCAGTAATTGTGGCTTTAGTTATGGCACTTTTTTTCCATGAAAAGCTTACAAAAACAGCAGTTATTTCTATTGTTTGTGCTTTTTTTGGTGTTGCACTTTTAAATTATGCTGAAAATATACATAGTAATGACAAAATTTTAGGTTTTGTTTTTTCTTTATGTGGTGCATTAATGTATGCTTTATATATGATATTTGTTAAAACAATAAAAAGTATAAAATATATGCAAACAGAAAAAGTAACCTTTTATGTTATGCTTTAAGGAACACTTTTTTATTTTATATTTTTAAGATTTGGACTTGATTTCCAGTTGCTTACAAAACCTAATCAATTGATATATGTTTTAGGGCTTGCAATAATACCTACAATAGTTGCAATAGAAACGGTAAATATTGCAATAAAACTTATAGGTGCTACAAAAACATCAATAATAGGGGCACTTGAACCTCTTACTGCAATAATAGTTGGAGTTTTAGTTTTTAATGAACAGATTTCCCTATTTAATATGCTTGGTTTTTTGTTGGTTATTATTGGAATATTCTTGGTAGTTAAAAAGTAAATTTTTGGCATAATTGGCATAACAAATCAAGTCTTATCTTCATTAAGATCGCATGGTTTAGTTTATATTTTTTTATTTTTCAAACTTCAAATGTCGATTTTTATATATTTTTGTTTAAAATTTTTCAATTAACATCTAAACTTATGTCATTACTTTTGCACATTACATTTTATTGATAAATTTAAATAATAAAAATAAACTTCACTATTAATTTAAAAATATATAAGTCTTTGAATATAAGTTAAGCAACCATAAAACATATTGCCTTTCAGTAAAATTGCCAAAATTATCTTTTCCACACAACATAATTATTTCTGTAAAAGTTCAAACACAAAATGGACACAAAGAAGTAAAAAAGCTAATAAATACAAAAAAGAGAGTTATTAGTAAAAAAAGTGTAGAAGGGGTTCAAAGTTCCTTATGTTTCTGAATAAGTTTATATAAAACACATAAAAAATAAAAATTTCTTTCAATATTATAATTCTTCATCACTTATAACTATATATTAATGTTTTTGTAAAAAAAAGAATTATATTTTTTAATAATTGATTATCTGATGATAAAATTTCAATAAAAAGGGATATAACTATTTTTAATAATACTACACATAATACATTTTTTAATATGGTCTCATTGCC
>CAMVLN010000019.1 GCA_947168325.1 uncultured Elusimicrobia bacterium
CGAAGATGACATAAGAGTATTATTCAAACACGAAATAAAAAAGCACAAAAAGTTATTTATAATAAATAGATTGAAATCTTTAAATAAAATTGATTTATCAAAAATTTATTAATAAATTATATTGATGTTATTTAATTTAACCTTTTAAGAACCTTTGTAAATTATATTAATATAAATATTTTATCAATTGTTTTTATATAATTGTGATCTTATATTACTCTAGTAAACTTTTCTATATATTCATTACTTTTTGAATTTTAAAGTAGTTAAAAGAATGAATTTTTTCTAACTATAAAAAATGTTAGCAATGTTGGTAACAAAAAGATAAATTGAAAAACAATAAAGAAATACATAACAAAATAAATGTATTAAAAAATTTTTTTAGAAACAAGATTTAGAAGATGTAATATTTGTGGTTTTATTTTAATTATTCATATATTAGTGTTAAAATAGGCTATAATCTTTTTTTCAAAAACTCTTATAAACATTTCTTTTCATATGTCTATCATAATGTCTTTGTTTCAAAATATATTGGGCTAATATAAAATCTAATGGCTTTGTTATTTTAAAATTTTCATTACTACCTTCAACTAAAATTACTTTTTTACCTAAATTTTCCACTAATTGTGCATCATCTGTAATGTTTTTAGATATTTTATTTAAATAGACTTTTTTTAATATGTTAGTTTTAAACATTTGTGGAGTTTGTGCTTGCCAAATATTGTTTCTATCTATAGTTTTAAAAATACTATTTTCTCCTTTAGAAACTTTTATTGTATCTTTTGCTTTAGTGGCTAAGATTGCTCCATCATATTTTGCAACACTTTTTAAAACTTCTTTAATTGCTGTTTCTGTAATTAGTGGCCTTGCTGCATCATGAACAGCAACAATATCTATATTATTTTTAACATATTGTAAACCATTTTGAACAGAATTATATCTTTCTTTTCCACCAGAAACAATATCGATGCCATAAATTTTTTTATACTTTTGCATTTCGTTTAATTTATATTGCGGAACTACAAGTACAATTTGGCTACATTGTTTTACTTTCTTAAATGCAATAATACTCCACTCAAACATTTTTTTCCTATTCAACAACAAAAATTGTTTCGGCTCTTTTGAACCGAACCTTTTTCCAGCTCCACCAGCAACAATTATAACTGCAAAGTTCATATTTATAATTTCCTTTTTTCCAAAATATCTTCATTCGGTATTTTTCCAAACAACATTTTGTTACCAGAAGAGTGTAGCATTGATGTTATTTTTAAAATCACTTTTTTGCCTATAAAATTTTTCCCATTTTCTGCAACAACTGTAGTTCCATCATCTAAAAAACCAATTGCTTGATTTTTTTCTTTACCTTCTTTTACTAGAAATATTGTAATTTTATATCCTGGTAAAATAGTTGGTTTTAATCTTTCATATAAATCATTTAAGTCTATTACTTTTATTCCTTGCATTATTGACATTTTATTTAAACTAAAATTAATTGTAACAATTTTTGCATCTAACGATTTTGCTAATTTTATCATTTTAAAATCTGAAGATTTTATATTAAAATAATTTTTGTATAAAATTTTAATTTTTTTATTTTGTTTAATTTTATTTAAATTATTTTCTAATTGTTTATCTTGTAGATTTTCTATTTGTTTTTCTATTTCTTTTATCACAAAACTAGGTAGTAAAAATTGTTGATATAAATTAGAATTTATAAAATCTATAATTCTAGCATCACCAATAGCTGTAGTATCTAATAAAACAAAATCTTTCCTTTTATTTATTTTGATTATAATAAACAATAATACAGCTAACGAATATGAAATTATTATTGCACTTATTGTATTTGAAACAAAGAAGTATATAATTATAGGATAAACAATAAGCAATATAAGAACTACTAACATTTTACCTCATATATTTTTTAATGAGTTTTAAAGTATTTTTTGTTTCAGGGAAAAAACCTATCCACTTATCAAAAGAAACAGCCCCTTGATATATTAGCATTCCTTCACCAGCAAAATATTTTATCTTATTTTTTAATGCAAACTGTTTAAACGGTGTAAGTTTGTTATATATAATATCATAAAAAATTATATTTTGTTTAAAACTTTTTATTTCAAAAGGAAGTTCATCATCTTTTTTCATTCCGCAGGTAGAACAATTTATTAAGCAATCAATATCTTTTAACATATCACAAGGAGTCTCTTTTATATCTATAACTGAAATGTTTTTATATTTCTTAGAAACTAATTTAGATTTGGAAAATGTTCTTGAAGTTAAATATATTTGTTTTACTTTCAATTTGTTTAGTGCATATAAAATTGCTTTTGATGCTCCGCCTGCCCCAACAACTAAAACTTTTTTATTTTTTAAATTTACATTTTTACACTTTAAATCTTCAATAAACCCTAACCAATCTGTATTATATCCATACAACTTATTATTTTTATTAACTATTGTATTTACACTACCGATATTTTTGGCATCTACATCTATTTCATCAAGATATTTCATTACTTCAACTTTGTATGGAACTGTCACATTTACACCAACAATATTTAAAGATTTTATTGACTCAACTGCAGATTTTAGATTTTGCAAAAAAATATTAAAGGCAAGATATATAAAGTTTAATTTATATTTTTTAAACCAACTATTATGCATAATCGGAGACAAAGAATGAGAAATAGGATTTCCAAATATTCCAACGATTTTAGTAACTGACAATATTTTTTTTTGCATATAACCTCTAAATTATTTTTTATTAAATATGTAAAGTTTTATAAAATAAATCACTAGTTAAAAAAGATATACATTTAAAAAAACAAAAACATTAAATAAGCGATAGTAAAAAAATAAACTTTAAAATCATTTACACAATGTTTCATATATTTTACTGGAATTGCTACTGTTTTTCAATGAAACAAAAAAATTTTTAACTAAATTTATATTGGGCTTTTTTCTATTGGATTCTCTCTCAATTAACAGATTTCTATTTCATCTAGTAAAATTATTAATTTAAAATATTATATTACCTTTACAAATATATTTTTTTTGTAAATTTTATTAAACAGTTTTATTTTTATATAAAATGAAAAAAGTAAAAAGTAGCAAAGTTTTTTAAATATTATTTGCTATTTTGTATAGTCAAACTCAAAGTCAGCAATTCTAACAGTATCTCCAACTTTGCAACCTTTTTCTTCTAGAGCAATATCAACACCCATTTTTTTCAATATATTTTGAAACCTTCTTAAAGCTTCATCTTCGTTAAACTTTGTCATTTTTGCCAACACTTCTACTTTCCTACCACTAATAACAAAAACCCCGTCTTCATCAATATCTATTTTAAAATCCGGCTCATAAATATATTTTTTTACAGGAATAGATTTTATATCTTCTTCTTTTACTGGAAGTTCTACTAATTTTGCTATTTCTGATAATAACTTATCTATACCAACTTTTGTCATATTAGATATACTAAAAATTTTTTTATTTTTTACATTTTTTTTGAAATTTTTTATATTTTGACTAGCATCACAAACATCTATTTTATTTAAAGCAATAACAGTATGCTTTTTTGATAAGAATTTTGAATATTGTTTCAATTCTTTATTTAATATCTTATAAACTTCATAAGGATTGTTTCCATCTAATCCACTAATATCTATCATGTATAATAAAACTTTTGTTCTTTTTATGTGTCTTAAAAATTCAAAACCTAGCCCTTTACCGGAACTTGCACCTTCAATAATTCCTGGAATATCTGCAAAAACAATTTGTTTATCATTTAAAGATACAACTCCTAAGTTTGGTTCAAGTGTTGTAAATGGATAATTTGCAATTTTTGGTCTAGCTGAACTTATAACAGACAAAAATGTTGATTTTCCTGCATTTGGAAAACCTACCAATCCAACATCTGCTATTAATCTTAACTCTAGTTCTATTTCTGCTTCTTCGCCGGGTTCACCTTTTTCTGCAATTTTAGGAACAGTATGTTTTTGTGTTTTAAAAGCAGAATTACCTCTACCACCTCTACCACCTTTTGCAACTAAAACTTTTTGTCCTTCTTCTTTTAAATCAGAAAATAATTCTTTATTTTTATATATTAGTGTTCCTAACGGAACTTTTATAACTAAATCTTTGCCATATTTTCCATATTTATTTGCACTTTCGCCTCTATTACCATTTTCGGCAAAAAATTTAGGTCTATAAGACAAATCCAACAAGGTTGATTTCTTAATATCAGCCTGTATATAAATATCTCCGCCTTTTCCACCGTTGCCACCATCTGGCCCGCCAAGAGGAACGAATTTTTCCCTTCTAAAAGAAATACAGCCGTCGCCACCGCGACCGGCTGTAATAAATATTTTTGCTTTATCTATAAACATTTTATTCTTAATCTTTAGAAGGGTCTACATTAACAAAACATCTATCTCCTGCTCTTCTAATAAATTTTACTGTTCCAGCAACTTTTGCAAATAAAGTGTTATCTTTTCCCATACCAACATTTGTTCCAGGATGAAACTTTGTTCCTCTCTGTCTTACAATGATTGCACCTGCTTGTGCAAATTGATCACCGTATATTTTCACACCTAACCTTTTACCTTGAGAATCCCTACCATTACTAGTTGATCCCTGTCCTTTTACATGTGCCATTTTTCTCTCCTAAAACCCTTATGCCTTAATATCAATTACTTCTATTTCTGTAACATACTGTCTGTGACCTTGTAATTTTGTATACCCTGTTTTTGCTTTTTTCTTAAAAACAACAATTTTAGGTAACCTTTTTTGTGCAACAACTTTTGCTACAACCGTAGCACCTGCAATTGACGGGGTTCCAACCGTTGCTTTATCTCCATCAGCAATCATCAAAACTTGGTCTAAAACAACTTCTTTTCCAACCTCTGCTTCATCAAGTTTTTCAATAACCAAACTTGATCCTTTTTCTACTTTATACTGCTTTCCACCTGTCATTACTATTGCATACATTTTCAATTACTCCCTAATTTACTTCACATTGACTTACTTTTTCATAATTTATATAATCTACAAAAATAAATTAAATATGTCAAGGTTATCTTGCTGACAACATTATTGAATTTATTAAGACAAAATAAGATGCTATTTTGTAGTATTTCAATTGTTTGTGTATGAGGAATTAAATTATGTACCTTTCAAAAAGAGTTCAAAAGATAAAACCATCTCCAACTTTAGCTATAGATGCAAAAGCCAAAGCATTAAAAGCACAAGGAATAGATATTATAAGTTTTGGAACAGGAGAACCAGATTTTGATACTCCACAAAATATAAAAAATGTAGCAATAGATGCCATAAACAAAGGTTTTACTAAGTATTGTCCTGTTTCAGGAACAATAGATTTAAAAAATGCAATAATAAATAAATTTAAAATAGACCATAATCTTGAATATACTAAAGAAGAAATAATTGTATCTTGTGGGGCAAAACATTCTTTATATAACATATTTCAAGCAATATTTAATGATGGAGATGAGGTAATTATACCTGCACCTTATTGGGTATCTTATCCAGATATGGCAATTCTTGCAGGAGCAAAACCCATTTTTATCAATACTACTGACAGAAATCATTTTAAAGTTTCAGCAAGTGATATAGAAAAAATCATTACAAAAAAAACAAAAGCATTTGTTTTAAATTCCCCTTCTAATCCTACTGGAAACACTTATACGAAAGAAGAACTTTCAGAAATTGCTAATGTATGCATAAAAAACAATTTACTTATAATTTCAGATGAAATATATGAAAAGCTTATTTATGATAGTTTTCAATTTTTCTCAATTGCACAATTATCTAAAGAATTAAAAGAGAGGACAATAGTTGTAAATGGTGTTTCTAAAGCTTTTGCAATGACTGGGTGGAGAATTGGATATGCAGCAGGGCCTAAAGAAATAATTTCTGCTATGACAAAAATTCAAAGTCAGTCAACATCTAGTCCGACATCTATATCGTTAAAAGCAGCAACAGAGGCTTTAAATGGTAACAAAGATTGTTTAGAAACTATGCGAACAGAATTTGAAGAAAGAAGAAATTATATAGTTGAAAGATTGAATAAAATTGATGGAATAAAGTGTTTAAAGCCAGAAGGTGCTTTTTATGTATTTCCTAATATATCAGAATTGCTAGGAAAAGAATATAACGGGGTCATTGTTAATACAGATATGGAGTTTGCAGATTATTTATTAGAGCAAGCCAAAATTGCTGTAGTTCCAGGGTCTGCATTTGGAGCAAAAGGATATATTAGACTTTCTTATGCAACATCTATGAAGAATATTATTGAAGGTATTGATAGACTGGAGCGAAGTCTTTTAAAAAAATAATATACTCTGCATTAAACTGTATCTGTAAAAAACAACATAAGTGTTAATTAGTTATAGTTAGAAACAAATAAAAACAAAAGACCATATAAAATTAGTTCATAATCATAATAAAGAAAAATTTATTATCTTAAAAAAGTTTTTGACAATATAAAAATAAAGTAGTAGAATAGTGGCATTATGGCAAAAATAACGGTTAATCAGGAAAGATGTAAAGGTTGTGGACTTTGTGTAAATGCATGCCCAAAAAAATGTATTGGTTTTTCATCTGAGATTAATAAGATAGGGTATCATTATGCAGTGTTAAAAAATGAAGAGGCATGTGTGGGGTGTGGTTCATGTTATCAAATGTGTCCAGATACTTGCATAGAAGTGTATAGGTAGAAAAAAATGGTAAAAAAACTTGTAAAAGGTAATGTGGCTTTGTGTGAGGGTGCAATAGCAGCAGGACTAGATGCATATTTTGGTTATCCTATTACCCCACAAAATGAAGTTCCTGCTTATATGTCAAGAAAAATGGTTGAAATGAAGAAAGTCTTTGTTCAAGCAGAGTCTGAGTTAGCGGCTGCGAACATGGTACTTGGGGCATGTGCAACTGGAAAAAGAGCAATGACTTCGTCATCTTCTCCAGGAATTTCTTTAAAACAAGAAGCGATATCTTACATGGCAGGTATGGAAGTCCCCGGTGTTATTGTTAATGTGCAAAGGGGTGGTCCAGGACTTGGAAATATTGCTGGTTCTCAATCAGACTATTTTCAAGCTGTTAAAGGTGGTGGACATGGGGATTATCGTCTAATAGTTTATGCCCCAGCAAATGGACAAGAGATGTATGATTTAACTTATAGTGCTTTTGATATAGCACAAAAATATAGAAATCCTGTTATGTTATTGTGTGATGGAATTGTTGGGCAAATGATGGAGCCGGTGGATTTTAACAAAGAACAAAAAACAAAATTTGAAGATAGAGATTGGATTTTAGATGGTTGTAAGGGTAGAGAGCCAAGGTCATTAAAATCTTTGCTTATGCAAGATGGTGTTTTGGAACAACATAATTTAGATTTATTAAAAAAGTATCAGATAATACAAGAAAATGAAGTTAAAGCAGAGTTGTATCAGGTTGAAGATGCTAATGTTATAATAGTAGCTTATGGAATATCTTCAAGAATATCGAAGAATGCAATAAAACAAGCAAGAGAACAAGGTATAAGAGTAGGTTTAATAAGACCTATTACATTATGGCCTTTTCCTAGTGAAATTATTGCAAGTTATACAAAGACAAATGTAAAATTCTTATCAGTAGAATTTTCGTTGGGGCAGATGGTGGAAGATGTAAAACTTGCTGTTAACGGAAAGTGTCAAGTTGATTTTTTAGGTAGAGCAGGTGGTGCTATAGTTTCAGATAAGCAAGTGTTAGAGAAGATAAAAGAGTTAGCAATGTAGTAGTTAGCAATGATATTTTTAGCAAAAGCAATACATAGCAATTAAAGCTTAAAATTAGTGGATTGATGACGGTTGCAACTGAAAGAATTATAGAACTTGAGATTTTTTGCTATATATTTAAGTGGTTTAAGGTTATAGAAGTTACATTAAATGTTGAAAACAAAAGAATTTAAGTATTAGGCGAGAAAGTATGGAAAAAATATTGTCAAGACCAAAAGCATTAAAAGATTTTCCTTTGTCATATTGTCCAGGATGTGGACATGGTATAGTACATAGATTGGTGGCACAAGCTATAGATGATTTGGGAATAAGAGAAAGGACTATAGCAGTTGCACCAGTTGGATGTGCAGTGTTTGCTTATAATTATTTTAATTTTGATACAACAGAAGCTCCACATGGAAGGCCTCCAGCTGTTGCTACTGGTATTAAAAGAACAAATCCAGATAAGATAGTTTTTACATATCAAGGGGATGGAGATTTAGCAGCTATTGGTACAGCGGAAACTATACATTGTGCCAATAGAGGCGAAAATATAACGGTTATATTTATTAACAATGCTAATTATGGTATGACAGGTGGACAAATGGCACCTACAACATTGTTGGGACAAGTAACAGAAACAACACCTTTTGGTAGGGACCCTTTAAGGGAAGGATATCCTATAAATGTGTGTGAACTGTTAGCAGGTTTAAAAGGAACAAAATATATTGAAAGGGTATCTGTTTGTGATGCTCCCAATGTAATGAAAGCAGGAAAAGCTATAAAGAAAGCTTTTCAAAATCAAGTTGAAGGAAGAGGTTATTCTTTCATTGAAGTTGTATCACATTGTCCTGTAGATTGGGGTAAAACTCCATTGGAAGCGACAAAGTGGGTTAAAGATGAAATGTTAAAAATTTTCCCGTTAGGTATTATAAAGGATGAAACAAAATAATATGAAAATTTATGAAGAGATAATTTCTGCAGGTTTTGGTGGACAGGGTGTTTTATTAGCTGGAACACTTATTGCACAGTCGGCTATGGAACAAAATTTAAAAACAACATGGTTTCCTTCCTATGGAGCAGAAATGAGAGGAGGAACAGCAAATTCTACAGTAATAATTTCTGATGAAGAAATTGGTTCTCCTGTGGCATTTGCTCCGTCGGCTTTGATAGCATTAAATAAACCTTCATTGGATAAATTTTTGCCAAAAATGAAAGAGGATGCAGTAATTGTTGCAAATTCTTCATTGATTTCTCAAAAAGAGTATAATGATAAAAGAATAGTTTTTATTCCTATAACAGAAATTGCAGATAAGCAGGTAGGAAACATTAAAGCAGCTAATATGGTAGCAGTTGGTGCTTTGATAAAAAGAATACAGACTCCAAGTTTGGAGTATGTATTAAAAGGTTTAGAAACAGCATTTTCAACGAAGCCAAAATTGATACCCTTAAATGTTAAAGCGGTTAATGCTGGATATAATTGGACTAAATAGAAAAAGGGAAGAATTTAATTGAAGTTTTTTTCGTTCTGTTACCGTGACATTGTGTGTTCTGTTAAAAGTTCAGTGTTGGTGAGAATGATTATACTTGGTTAAAAAGAGTTGTTATAATAGAAGTTTTGTATTTATTGATTGTTATGGTTTGGTTATTATTAAGAATCTAAAAATTGTAGAATATAGAATTATCAAAGATTTATAAAATATATCTTTATTAAATTTTTTAACTGCAATATATTTAACCGGCAAACTAATATTTTTACTTTTGTCATTATAATGAGAGTTCCTAAAAAACTTTGTTGTTGAGTTATTTTCAAGTAGAAATTTAGAAATCAGAAATGTATTTTTTATAATCAAAGGTGTGCTCGTATGCTGAAAATAAGAACAGCAAAAGTTCAAGATGTAAAGCAAATTCAAAAAATTATAGAGTTTTATGCAAACAATAAAGAGATGTTGCATAGATCTTTAAATTCTATATATGAAAATATTCAAGAATATGTAGTTGTAGAAAATAAAGATAAAATTATTGCTTGTGGTGCATTGCATGTTAGTTGGGAAGATCTTGCAGAAATTAAAGCTTTAGCTGTGTCGAAAGAGTTTGCAAGACAAGGCATTGGTAGGAAAATTGTTAAAACTTTAGAAAAAAATGCCATAAAACTTGGAATATATTCTACATTTGCATTAAGTTTTAAACCAGAATTTTTTAAAAATTTGGGGTATGAAGTAATATCAAGAGAAGTCCTGCCACAAAAAATTTGGAGTGAATGTATAAACTGTCATTTGTTTCCAGATTGTGGAGAAATTCCACTAATAAAAGATTTATCTATAAATAAAACTAAAAAAATAAAAAAGAAAAAGTAATAAACAAAATACTAGGTGTTTTTTTGTCTTGTTTTTTTATATAGTAAGTTCATTTTGTGTTTTGCTAATATTTGGGCACTGTGGCAACAGAAAGACGACAAACTATAGCAACACTAGGTTTGCTTCATTATAATTTCATAAAAAATAAGGAAATAAACAGAATACTTAAAATGGATAAAAATAAGGTTGCTTTGTGTAAATAAAAAATGTTAAGTATATCCTTTATATACACTCAATATTTTTATGTGTAAATATATTACTATTTATTTTTATCATCTAACATTACCATCATATTAGATTTATCACTTAACATATATTGGGGTAAATGTCCATCCCATTTTTCTATCCATTTTAAATTTATAACTGTTTGATTAGAAGAATCTCTTAACAATTTTTGTTTTTGAGCTTCTGCCTCTGCAAGCAAAATTACCCTCTTCTTTTCTTCTTCTGCCTGCATTCTTTGATATTGTATTTTTTTAACTTTCTGTTCCTCAATTTGTTTTTCTTCTACAACTCTATTAAATTCTTGTGTAAATTGTATATCTACAATATTTACATTTTCTATTATTATGTTATACTCTTCAATTTTCTTTCTCAAATTTTCTTCGATTGCTGTTCTTAAATTTTCCCTCTCAACTATAATATTTTCCACTGGAAGTTTAGATATCGCTGTTTTGGCTACCTCTTGTATTGCTGGATATAAAACTTTTATAAAATAATCTTTACCTACTTTAATATGAATATCATTTACTTTATCATAAATTGGTCTAAAATTCACAACTATCCTAGCCCTAACTGTTTGTAAATCTTTTGATGCTGAGTCAGCTTCTATTTCTTGTTTTTGAGTCTTTACATCATAATTTACAACTTTATAAATCACAGGAATTTTAAAATATGTTCCTTGAGAAAAACTTTTAGTTTCTCCTGTAAGAATATTAATCCTAACTCCAACAAAACCAACTTCTACAACAAACAAACTTGAAAAAACTAGAAATACTAATACAACAAATACTGCAATACCAATGAAAAGATTCTTATCTTTATCCATGTTATATTTGCTCCGTTTTGCTTATTTTACAGCACATCATAGCACATCATATTATCATATTATTATATAATTTATTTCTTTTTGCAAGTTTTGTATTAAAGTCAAAATAGACATCTCCGTTTTTTATAATAAGTACGGATAAAATGAGGAAAAAAAGAAAACACAAATAAAAAAAACAAACAACAGATATTGATAGATATTAATAGAGTTTACACTTCAAATTAATTTTTTATAGAATAGACAAGATTTAATTTAATAATAATATTTATATGTAAGAGTTTATGTTTGAGAAAATATTATTAGGTAGATAAAGGTTTTTATAAAACTAAAAACATGAAAACATGAACAATTGAATAATTTATTATAAAAATAGCATTTAATGATTTTATAAGCTTTAATCTAGAAATTTCAAAATAAATTCTTTGAAGGAGTAAAAATGTTTGTAGGTTTTGGATATGATGTTCATAGATTTAAAAAATCAAGAAAACTTTTTTTAGGCGGTGTAAAAATCTCTGATACAGATGGCCTTGATGGTCATAGTGATGCAGATGTTTTAGTTCATGCATTAATGGATGCATTACTTGGGGCAGCAGGGGAAAACGATATAGGGCATTTCTTTCCAAACACAGATTCAAAATATAAGGATATATCTAGTATAGAATTGTTAAAAATAGTAGTAGATACATTAAATAAAAAAAATTTTAAAATAGTTAATACAGATATTACAGTTGTTGCAGAAAAACCTAAAATATATCCTTACATAGAGAAGATGAAAGAAGTTCTTTCAGCAAACCTTAAAATAAATAAAGAACAAATAGCAATAAAAGCAACTACAAATGAAAAAATGGGATTTGTTGGTAGAGGGGAGGGAATTTGCTCTATTGCAGTTGCTTTAATAGAAAAATAAAGTATCATTTTAAAAGGCTAGATATATTCATTATGGTATTTTAATTATTGACATATTAGTAAAATAGAAAATAGTAAAATTTTAATTTGTGATAAAATATAAAAGGTTATATCAAAAATGAAAAAAAGTATATCTGTGTTGTGTTGTTTGTTTTTGTTGTTTACTACAAGTTTATTTGCAGATAATCCATTAACATTAGAAGAGGCATTAAAATATGCTATTAGCAACAATGAGTTGATCAATGCTTCTGCAAAAACAAAAGAATTTTATGAATATGAATTTAAGGCTTCCAAGGGAAAGTACTTCCCTAATTTTTTTCTTGATGGTTCTGTAAATAAAATTAATGAACCTATAGTGTTAGGGTTAAATAGTGCTAGAACCGCAGTAATTGGGGCAAGTGTGGCAACTCTTACAGCAACGGGGACTCTTACACCCCAACAAATTATGTATTTTAAAGAACAATTAGAATCAAAAATTCCTAATTTTGATATGAAATTTCAAGATGATTTGTTTTATAAGTTTTCTGTAGGATTTACTTGGCCATTATTTACAGGTGGAAAGATTTCCGCAAATACTAATGCAAAAAAAATTGAACTTTCTGTTTCTCAATTAGAATATGAAAAAACATTGAATTCTACAATTACATCAGTAATTGAAAGTTATTTTAAAGCAAAGCTTGCACAAGAAGCAAGAAATATTAGAAAAGATTATTTAGATGATATTATTCAACATAATAACAATGCACAAAAATTGTTTAATGTTGGAATGATATCTAAAACAAATAAATTAAGATCTGAAGTTGCACTTGCACAAGCAACAAGAGAATATCAAAAATCCCAAAGAGATTTAGAATTAGCTTTGGTTATTTTATCAGACATAATAGGAGTTGATGTTAAAGATTCAAATTTAATTACTAACTTTAAAAAAATAGATAATATAAAAGATACAAAATATTATGAAGATACTGCTATTTCAAATAACATAGCACTAAAAAATCTTAAACATAAAAAAGAA
Organism: uncultured Elusimicrobia bacterium; assembly: GCA_947168325.1. Lineage (GTDB taxonomy): Bacteria > Elusimicrobiota > Endomicrobiia > Endomicrobiales > Endomicrobiaceae > Ruminimicrobiellum. Next base: position 13,102 of record CAMVLN010000019.1, read on the forward strand.
ATGATATCTCAAAAGAAAAAAGCAATAAAAGGTAATTTTTTACCAACAATAGCTACTTTTGGAAAATATGAAATATATAAACATAATCTTACACTGTTTGAACCAGAATGGGTAGCAGGATTAAGTGCTAGATTAGATTTGTTTAAAGGTGGTCAAGATTATAATGAGTTTAGAGCCTACAATACTCAACTTGAAATTATAGATTTATATATTCAAAATGCAAATAAGATGGTTATTACTGCTATAAAAAAATATCATCACAAAGCCAAAACTGCTCTTGAACAATATGAAAGTTTAAAAAGCTCTCAAGAGCTTACAGAAGAAAATCTTAACTTATACAAAAAATCATTTACAGAAGGACTTGCAACATCTATAGAAGTTTTAGATGCGGAACTTGCTTTAGAAAAAGTTAGATTAGAACAATCACAGGCATTGTTTGATTTTAATGTTGCTTATGCACACTTAATAGATTTATGTGCAAATTCGCAGTTATTAATGAATAAAAATATAGGAGAATCAAAAGAAAATGAAAAATAAAATTTTATTGTGTTTTTTATTATTTATAGTAATTAACATATTTTCCTGTTCAAAACATAAAGAAACTATTTCTGGCGAGGTTGATTCCACAGAAATAGATATTGGTGTAAAAGTTCCGGGAAGAATTGCCGAAATATTTATTACAGAAGGACAAACTGTAAAAAAAGGTGATATTTTAGGCAGACTTGAAGGTAAGGAATTAGATGCAAAATTAAAAACTGTTAATGCTGCTTTAAAAGAAGCTGAAGAGCAATATGTTCTTGCAAAAAAAACTTATAATAGAATAAAAACTCTTTATAAAGATGGAATTATTCCTAAACAACAGTTTGATGAAGTTGAATATAAATATAATGCAGCTTTACAAAAAATAAATGCAACACAAGGTAAAAAGAATGAAATTATGGCATACTATGATGAACTTACAATAGTTGCTCCAATAGATGGTGAAGTAACTCAAATTATTTCACATCCAGGAGAACTTATAGCTACTGGGTATCCTATAATAACAATTCTTGACACAAATGATATGTGGGTTGTTTTTAACATTAGAGAAGATTTATTGAATAATATTGAAAAAGACAAATATATAAAAGTATACATTCCTGCAATAAAAGAAACTTTTGATATGAAAGTAACTTATATTTCAGCAATGGCAAGTTTTGCTTCGTGGAAACCAACAAATCAGCAAAATAATTATGATTTAAAAACTTTTGAAATAAGAGCTAAAAGTAATAATAAAATAAAAAATTTAAGACCTGGTATGACCGCAGTAATTGTTGAAGAAGAAAAGAAATGAAATATCTTATTGATGTTATAATAAAAGAATTTAAAACTATATTTACAAATAAAAATTATATATTTTTGGTGTGTTTATGGCCTTTTATAGATTGTTTATTTCTTGGTGGTATATATTTTTATGGCAATGTAAAAAATATGCCTATTGCTATAGTAGATAACGATAATTCAAAAACTTCAAGAACTATATCCAGATATTTAAATACTTCTTATGCTTTTGATGTAGTATATAAAACGAAAAATATTGATGATATAAAATATTTACTTACAAGAAATAAAATTTTTATGGGAGTGGTAATTCCAAAGGATACACAAAAAAAAATAAAAAAATCTTTACCAGCAAATATAGATTTTTACATAGATGGTTCTAATTATCTTACAGCAAATCTTTCAGAAATAGAAGGGGCTAATATTTTAGGAACTATAAATGCAGGTTTAAAAAATGTTATGATGAAAAAAAGAGGTATTCAATCTAGTCATGCTAATGCTATGATGCTTCCAGTTAGAAATGATACATCAAAATTATTTAATCCAACATACCATTACGGATACTTTTTAACACCAGGATTATGGATTTCAATTTTAGGACAATTATTTTTGATTTTTGGAGCATTACCTTTAGGGAAACATCTTGAAGAAAAACAGACTATTTCCAATATTTTTTATTTAATTTTCGGAAAATTATTTGTTTATGCAATAATCTCTATTATATATTTTGAAATTTTATTTCAAATATTGTTTCCCGTATTTCAAATTCCTTTTTATGGAAACACTTTTGGAGCAATAGCTTTAAGTATATTGTTTATTATAGCAACAATACTTTTAGGTATGCTTATGTCAGCAATTACAGGAAATAGATTAGATGCTTTAAAAGGATGTCTTCTTATTGGAGCTCCTGCTTTTTTGTTGTCGGGATATACTTGGCCATTAGATCAAATGCCAACTCTTATGAGAACAATATCTCATTTTATTCCACTTACTACATATCTTGAAGGGTTTAGAAAAATTTTTCAACAAAATATGAAATTGGAATTTATATTGCCTTTTTCTAAAATTCTTATATGTTTGGCATTGCTTTATTTCATACTTACATGTATATTTTTATTTATAAGAAATAAGTTTTTAGAAGTAAAGGTATGACAGAATTTAAACAGCTATTATTAAGAGAAATAAAAAGAATTTTTTTGTCAAAAGATTTAGTTTTGATATGTTTTATAGCACCGTTTATTTATTCTTTCGGTCTTGTATATATTTATCATAAACAAAATCCTAAAGATATTAAAATTGCTGTTGTTAATCAAGATAATTCTCTAATTTCAAGGCAATATACTAGAATGATAAACTCAACTCCAGAATTAAATATTACTAATTATTATTCTTCAACTTTTTTAGCATATAATTCAATTTTTAAAAACCAAGCAGCTTTATTTTATTTTATTCCTAGTAATTTTTCTATAAATTTAAAAATGGGTAAAAATACTTTTGCTTTTATAGGTGCAAATGCTAGCAATTTTATGGTTTCTAGTTCTGCTATAAAAACAATTGTTACAACATCACAATTTTTATCGGCACAAGTTTTTTTTAAATTTTTAATAAGTAAAGGCATTTCTAAACAAACAGCAACACAAATGATACAACCCATAAGAGGAAACTTTAGATGGATATTTAATTCAAGAAAAACTTATGCAAATTTTTTTATTCCATTTATATTATTTGCCGTATTTCAACAAATTCTCATAGTTGCTGTATGCCATACAATGAGTTTAGAAACTCAACAAAATACTTGGGAAAAATTATATAAAATATCTAAAAATAAAATATTACCAATAATTTTTGCTAAAGCAATACCTTATATATTTGTTGCACTTTTTATGATAATAATGTTTATTTTTATTGTTTTTCCTTTTGGAGATATTTTTGAAACAGCTAAATTAAATTTATTTTTTATTTCTCTTATATATTCTTTTGTTATAGTATTTTTTGCTATGTCAATTTCTCATTTGTTTAAAACTCCTGTTATTTCCTTATGTGCTTTAACTTTTTATTCACTTCCGGTTTTATTAATATCAGGGTTCGCATGGCCAGTGTATATGTTACCGTATCATTTATATATTGCTACTTATTTGTTCCCTTCAACATATTTTGTAAATATTTTTAGGTTTTATGCACTAAAAAATATTGAAATACAGTATGCAATGTTTCCTGTTATACAATTAATAGTTTTTCTTGTTGTTTGTGTACTAATAAATTTTGTAGTATTC